>DTZC01000137.1 GCA_012961565.1 Dehalococcoidia bacterium | reverse complement strand
TACATGTGACGACGGGGCGTAGCGCAGATTGGTAGCGCGCAGCGTTCGGGACGCTGAGGTCGGAGGTTCGAGTCCTCTCGCCCCGACCAGTTTATGCAATCTCCCGTTTAGCCTCTTCCCAGAGGACGTTTTTTTCGTCTAACGATAGTTCATTAAAGCTAATGCCACGGTGGCGGCAAACTTCCTCCATATAAGTAAAGCGGCGGCGGAAGCGCTGATTAGCTGACCGCAGGGCCATCTCTAGGTCCACGTCTAACCTGCGTGCAATATTTGCTAAAGTAAAAAGCAAATCACCGAATTCATCAACCTTCTCCTGCTGGGAGGAAGCTTGCTTGATTTCATTCACCTCCTCAGTCAGCTTATCTATAATTTCCTCCACTTCTTCCCAGTCAAAACCAACTCCGGCTACACGTCGCTGAATAGACTGGCTGTAAGTTAAGGCAGGCATATCTTCAGGGACACCAGACAGGAGCGATTGGTCCTGCCGCCGCTCCGCCTGCTTCAAAGCCTCCCAGTTTAGCCCTGCCTCCCCCGCATCCTTAGCTGTATTACCGCCGAAGACATGAGGGTGCCGATGAATCAACTTGCTGCTGATGGTACGAATCACGTCATCAATATCAAAATGCCCAGCTTCAGCAGCAATTTGGGCATGGAGCATAATCTGAAGTAGAAGGTCGCCCAGCTCCTCGCATATCTTCTGTGGCACCTCCTCCTCGAGGGCTCGAAGGGCTTCGTAGCACTCTTCGACTAGGAACGGCTTCAGTGAGGCATGCGTCTGTTTCCTGTCCCAGGGACAACCCCCCGGACCACGCAGCCTAGCAATAATCTCCCTCAGATTGGCGAAGGTGTCCGGGCTCCTTTTGTGAAAAGACAAGATACGGGCTCCATTAGCAAATTGGCAGATCGAGGGAATTATAGCTTCGTAATCACCGATTGGCAATAATGAACCCCCTGAAAAAGGCAGCCTTTTTCAGGGGGTTGGCGAATCCATAAGAGGAGGCTTACCTTCGCCCCATGCCCAGAGCAATCAGCACGAAGTAGAAAAGCTGAGCTATAGCTTGAAGCGTGGCTGCCAAATAGGTTAGAGCAGCAGCTGATAGGACGGCACTAGCAGCACTATATTCCTGAGCCGACACCAACCCAGTGCTGCGCAACATCTGCTTTGCCCGGTTGCTAGCATTATACTCCACAGGCAGAGTAACCAAGCTGAAAATCACAGCCAGTGAAAATAGAAATACGCCCGTCCAGACCACGGTCATACCAAACTCGGTGCCAAACCAAGCCAAGACAAGACCCAGAATGACAAATATATAACCTAGAGTACTGCCAAGGTTGGCTGCTGGCACTAGAGAGGTCCGAAATCTTAGAAAGGCATAGCCAACCTTGTCCTGAAGGGCATGTCCTACCTCGTGGGCAACAATGCCCAAAGCAGCCACTGAGGGGGTGTTAGCTACCGCGGGCGATAGCCGCAATACCTTTTTGCTCGGGTCATAGTGGTCACCCAATCTACTCTTCACCCCTTCGACTCTAACGTTGTTGAGGCCATTAGCCCGTAGCAGAATTCTTGCTGCCTCAAGTCCAGAAAGGCGCTGTGAATTGGCCACCTTGGAGTACTTGTTGAACGCAGAATTTACCTTTGCCTGAGCATAAATCATGAAAATGAAAGGTGGCAGCATAATCAGGAACCACAGCGGGTCAAAGAAAAACATCTTCTACATCCCTCCTTCCGTAAACTATAATTATAGCCAAAACAAAAACAGTAGTCAAAACAGGTAGCTACCGACAAAGTCGCGCTGTCCCCGCACAAACTCTTCCACGGATATCTCTCGCTTCCCTTCCAATTGGACACGGACTAACCCCAAGATTCCATCTCCGGTTCCCACGCCAATAGTTGCCGGTGCTGGGGAAGACAAAGCTACCACCCTGCCTGGCTCGGCCGATTTTTCCCCGACTAATGGTACGACCTTGACAAGCTTCAAACGTTTGCCCCGCCACCAAGCATAACACCCAGGCCAAGGATCAAATGCCCGCACCCGCCGCCACAGTTCCAATGCTGGGAGTCGCCAATCAATCTCGCCATCGCTCTTGATTATCGCTCGAGTATAGCTGGCTTGGCTCTCTTCCTGAGCTCGAGCTTCAATTTGCCCTTCAATCCATAAGGGCAATGTCTCCATAAGCAACTGGGCGCCAACTTGGGCAAGCTTCTCAGTAAGCGAACCTGCGGTGTTCTCAGCACTGATGGGTACTTCTCTTTGAGCTAGGATAGGACCGCTGTCCATGCCAGCATCCAATAACATAATGGTCACCCCCGTGACCTCATCACCCTGCAGGATAGCTGTGGCTATCGGTGAGGGACCCCGATACCGAGGTAAGAGGGATGGGTGGACATTAAGACAGCCGAATTTGGGCAGACCCAATATTTCTGGTGGCAGAATCTGCCCAAATGCCGCCACCACAATCAATTCAGGAGCAAATCTGGCTAACTTCTCAATTGCATCAATCGCTTTCAGGCTGTGGGGTTGAACTACCTCCAGCCCTTGGGATAATGCTAGTCTCTTCACCGGTGATGGCACAATTTGCTGCCCTCGTCCTGCCCTCTTGTCTGGTCGCGTGTATACTGCAACCACCGAATAAGAGCCATCAATCAAGGCTTTCAAAACAGGGACGGCAAACTCCGGTGTACCCATAAAGATAATCCGCGTCCCCATGGTGTAAAATTTTAGCAATTTCCTCCGTTATGTCAAAAACCCCCTTGACACGCCAAGAGAGGGGCATGCTACTCTACTAAACTAAGGAGTTGGGATGTGGTCCTTGGTCTATTCCAATTAATTGCTCCACCGGAAGTGCTTCAGCTTTAGGCATAGACCCGGGGTTTTAGAAATTCGACACTTATTTAGACGGAGTAATCGTCCTTTTTGCCAGAGCTGCGAAACCAGCTTCTGCGAGGAGTAGTGTGAGCTCGGCACGAGAAATCTGGGAAGCTGCTCTCGGAGAGCTTCAACTTCAAGTTAGCAAGCCGAATTACGATACCTGGCTCAGGGAAACTACTGGTATTAGCTTCCAGGGTGATGTCTTTGTAGTCGGTGTACTTAATGTCTTCATCGCTGAATGGTTAACAAGCCGCCTCCACTCCCTGATTAGAAGGACCTTGACCAACATCATAGGCAGAGTCGTAGATGTTCAATTCGTAGTTTGCCTTCCCGGCCAAGTCGATGCCCGTCCAGTCGCCACATTACAGGCAGATGGTGGGACAGCTACAAAATCGAAGATCTCAGTGTCAGCACCTAGACTTAAGCCTGGTTATACTTTCGACACTTTCATCACTGGGGAGTCCAATCGCCTGGCTTATGCAGCGGCCTTGGAGGTCGCCGAAGAGCCGGGCTACAGATATAATCCGCTCTTCATCTACGGTGACACCGGCACCGGAAAGACTCACCTGCTCCACGCTATCGGACACGCGGTCAAGGGCAAAGGACATCGCGTGCTTCTAGTTAGTGCCGAGCAATTTACTAACCAGTTCATAATCGCCCTCAAGACAAATAGCATCGATGACTTCCACAACAAGTTCAGGAGTGCCGATGTCCTGCTAGTGGACGATGTCCAGTTTCTCAGTGGCAAAGGGCAAACTCAAGAGTGCTTGCTACACATTTTTAACCACCTCCATGATAATAACTGCCAAATGGTGATAACCTGCGACCATGCGCCAGGGGCGATAGCCTCGGTCACTAAAAAATTAAAGTCCCGACTTGAATGGGGACTTATCACCCATATCGGGGCACCCGATTTTGAGACCCGCCTAGCTATCCTGAAGCTCAAGACAAGGCAGCTAAACATTTCCGCCCCCCTAGAGGTGCTACAGTTTTTGGCAGCACACTTTCAACACAACGTGCGTGAGTTGGAAGGCGCTCTTAACAGGGTGACTACTTACGCCAAGCTGAGTGGCACAGAGATAGACATGGGGGTGACCCTGGAGGCACTGTCAGATATCGTAAAACAAGAGAACGACCGACAGGTTACACTCAAGCCCGAATTGATAATAGACACTGTAGCTAGTCATTATGGCATTACCCCGAAGGCACTTGTAGGCAAACGCAGAGACAGAAAGACTGCCTTAGCCCGTCAGGTTGCTATGTACTTATTACGTGAGCAAAATTGTTATGGTCTGGCCCAGATAGGCAAGATACTGGGCAATAGAGACCATACCACCGTACTTCACGGCTGCGAAAAAATCGCAACTGAAATAACCACCAATCCGCACCTAAAGGAATCTGTAGAAGAAATCCGAAAGGAATTGGCTGTGGAAAAACTTGCCTAGGCTCTGAATAACTTCGGTATTTTTCTGCATAACCCGCTGATTCCCACAACAAGCCCTACACTCACTATCCACACTATAGCCAGCTGACAGCCTTGTCTGTTATTATGATTATATCCTTTAATACAATAAGTACAATATAAAGGATTATCCAATCAGTGGACAAAGTAGAAATTGTGGTAACTGGTGGTAACGGCGGTGCCGGGCGAGTCAGCTTCCGCCATGAGAAATTCACCCCCTTTGGTGGACCGGATGGTGGGGATGGAGGAAGCGGTGGGAATGTTTATCTCATGGCTGATAGGAGAGTTGATTCGTTGGATTATTTCAAACGAAGAAAACGGTTCAAGGCTGCATCAGGTGGTTGTGGAGGTAAGCAGCGGAAACACGGGTCTAAAGGAGATGACCTAAAACTAAGTGTCCCTCCGGGCACAGTTGTATTTGTCAAAGATGGTGACCAGCAAGTGCTCGTTGCTGATTTGAAGCAGCATGGCGAGAAGGTCTTGGTGGCTCGGGGTGGCAAAGGGGGGTTGGGGAATATACATTTTGCCACGCCTAGAGTGCAAGCTCCGAAGACCGCTACCCCGGGCGAGCGTGGAGAGGAACACCAGCTCGTCTTGGAATTAAAGACCATCGCTGATGTGGTCATTATCGGTTGTCCCAATGCGGGGAAGTCGAGTCTTCTGGCGGCTATGACGAATTCTAGGCCGCGAATAGCTGATTATCCTTTTACCACTCAGGAACCTGTTCTAGGGGTAGTTGAAGCGGGGATAAAAACAGTGACTGTGGCAGAGATTCCTGCCCTGATAGAGGGTGCTCATTTGGGCAGAGGGCTGGGAAATGCATTTCTCCGCCATGCTGAAAGGGCAAAATTGCTTCTCTTTCTACTGGATGGCGCCTCCCCGTCTATCGCTGATGACCGGAAGAATCTGGGGGCACAACTCGCGTTATACAAGCCATCGCTGGCTCAAAAGCCTCAACTGGTAGTGGTCAATAAAATAGATTTGCCCGAAGTCGAAGGTCGATTAGCCGAGATTAAGCGGCTGCTGGACCCCCTGGGGGAAAAGGTGTTTTTTGTCTCAGCGGCCAGCAGGCAAGGAGTACCTGAGCTTGTAGCTGAGATGGTCAGGATACTGGCGGAGGTCAAGGAGGATCCGGCTATATCTGAAATACCGGTCGCTCTCTTTCAGCCCAAGCCGAAGGTTAAACGGAGCAAAGTGGAGTAAATGAAAATCGGCGTCTTGGGAGGGACTTTTGACCCTATCCATAACGGGCATCTGAGCATAGCTGGAGAAGCTAGGGCAAGGCTGAATCTCAGCAAAGTCCTTTTTGTTCCCGCTGCCCAGCCCTGGCTCAAAACAGACAGGGTGGTTACTCCGGTGAGACATCGGCTGGAGATGGTCAGGCGAGCTATCGCTGGTTACCCCTACTTTGAGCTTTCGACGCTTGAAACTGACCGCTCTGGGCCGTCTTACACTGTGGATACTATTGCCACCTTGCGTCAGCGATTAGGAGCTGACGCCAGAATTTTCTTTCTTTTAGGTTGGGATAGCTTGGCTGAGCTTCCTGAGTGGAAGGAGCCGGCCAGACTAGTCAGGCTGTGTCGGTTAGTGGCAATTGCCAGACCCGGTCTTGACCGCCCCGATTTAGAAGCTCTAGAAATCTTTGTCCCTGGAATTACCCAGAGCGTCATATGGCTGGATGTAGCGCCAATTGATATTAGCGCATCGGCAATACGAGCTAAGGTGAGCCAGAGGCTACCTATTAGCAGTCTGGTGCCTGACGTAGTGGAAAGTTATATAGCTGAAAATAACCTGTATAGTGGGAGTGGGTAGAAAAGTTGCTCGCCGTGGTACTACCTAGATATCTAGGTTTCTTACGTTTCGGGCGTGAGCCTGGATGAAGGCTTTCCGCGGGGGGACTTCACTGCCCATTAACATGTGGAATATTCTGTCAGCTGCCATAGCATCCTCAATTTCCACTCGGAGAAGAGTGCGTGAGCGGAGGATTATCAAAGACGAGGCCGACGGTATATTGAATCCGG
>DTZC01000136.1 GCA_012961565.1 Dehalococcoidia bacterium | reverse complement strand
TTCTGGACGCATTTACCCGGTGAATCCAAGCAGGGACTCTGTCCTTGGTCTCAGAGCTTATCCTAGTATGAGTAGTATCCCAGGGACAGTGAATTACGTTATTTGCTGTCTGCCAGCGTCTAAAGTTCCTGATTTGCTTGCTGAGTGTCCGGCTAAGGGGGCAAAGGTTGTTCATCTTGTTGCTGGCCGTCTCAGTGAGACAGGGAGACAGGAAGCCAAAAATCTTGAACTTGAAATTTTGAAGGCAGCGAGAAGGTTCAACGTCCGTCTCATCGGTCCCAATTGCTTGGGCGTTTATTATCCAGGTGAAGGTATAGCACACAGTTACAATTTGCCTAAAGAACCTGGAACGATTGGTGCTGTATGTCAGAGTGGTGGTGTATCCACCTTGCTTGTCCGTTACGGAGAATCGCGTGGACTTCACTTCAGCAAGGTCATAAGTTACGGGAACGCTCTTGACTTAGACGAAAGTGACTTCTTGTACTATCTTGCCCACGATGATGAAACTGAAATGGTCGCTGCTTACTTTGAAGGTGTAAAAGATGGAAGGAAGTTTTTGAGGATACTTGGTGATGCAGCACGTGTTAAGCCGGTGATTACGGTTAAAGGGGGTCGGGGGGTAGCCGGAGCTAGGGCTGTAGCTTCACACACTGCTGCTATAGCTGGCTCGGATGCTATATGGAATGCTGCTCTCAAGAAAGCAGGTGTGATTTCGGCGAGAGACCTTAGTGAGCTTGTTGATCTTCTGGTTGTCTTTTCTCTGTTACCTCCTATTATCGGAGACAGAGTGGGCTTGTTAAGTGCTGGTGGAGGTCTATCAGTCATGTCTGCTGATGCCTGTGAGGAGGCTGGTCTTGTGGTGCCTCCATTGCCAGATGACATTAAAGAACAGCTAAGAGAGAAAGCACCGGAGATATGGGATTGGGTAGGTAACCCGATAGATTGTTCTGCAATAGCAGCTGGCGTGTCTATGAGATTCACAGGGATCGCGCAAGAGATGATGAGGATGATGGCTAGGAGTATCCATTTCGACCTCTTAATTGCCGAATTTTCTGATGACAACCCGTTTCAAGAGGAGGTCTGGCGCAGTGTTGCCAGTGACCAAATTGAAGCATTAATTAGTCTATCCAGAAATAGTCGAAAGCCGCTTATTGCTGTAGTGAGTAATGGGATAGCTGGCTGTGGGCGATTCCCTCACCAGCGTTGGGACTTACTTGCTGAGCAGAGAGCACGTCTCATTGCCGCTCGCATTCCCACTTATACAACAGTGGCTGAAGCTGCAAAGGCAGCGAGCAAATTCATTCGCTACTGGCGAGTAAGGGCAAAAGCGCAGCTTTCAAGTTCTAACTAATGAGCCTTCCCTAACGTGACATTCAAAGACAGGGGGTCAGTAACATAGAGAGGTGTTTTAGAATTTTGAAAGTTTGCTCTGAGACGCAAGCACGCGTGGGAGAGCTTACTACACGGCATGGGCTTGTGTCCACGCCAGCTTTTCTCCCGGTGGCAAGCCAGGGCACGGTCAAAACATTGACTCCCGAGGAGATTAAAGGTATTGGGATAAATATAATCCTTGGCAACGCTTATCACCTGTACCTGAGACCAGGCATAGATGTTATAGAAAGACTCGGAGGCTTACACCGGTTCATGGGCTGGGATGGTCCTATGCTAACTGATAGTGGGGGATATCAAATTTTTAGCCTGGCGCACTTATGCCGGGTCAGCGATGACGGCGTTGTTTTCCGTTCTCATATCGATGGTAGCGAACACCGGCTTACACCCGAATTGGTTATTGAGTTGCAACAGAGATTGGGAGCCGACATTATCATGACATTAGACGAGTGTCAGGCTGTCAGCGCAAGCATGGCTACAGCGCGGGAGGCTGTAGAGAGGACCTACCGATGGGCAGTGAGATGTCGGAAACACCATCAAAGCTCTGAGCAACTTCTTTTTGGGATTGTTCAAGGCAGTATTTTCCCCGAGTTGAGGCAACAGTCGGCAGAGGCCATCACCTCTTTAGACTTTTCCGGTTATGCTATCGGCGGTTTGAGTTTGGGTGAACCCAAGGAACTGACTTGGGCGATGATTGCCAAGACGATACCTTTCTTGCCTGCAGATAAGCCCCGCTATCTCATGGGGTCAGGCTCTCCCGAGGACATAATTGAGGGGGTAAGCTGGGGAATAGACCTCTTTGATAGTGCACTCCCTACCAGAGTAGCCCGGAATGGCGCTTTGTTCACAATGCAGGGGAGAAAAAACATACGGAAGGCTACCTATAAGACTAAGGAATCGCCTATCGACGTAGGTTGTGATTGCTATACTTGCCGCATGTTTTCTACTGCTTACCTTTACCATCTATTCAAGTGCGAGGAGCTACTAGCTTATAGATTAGCCACCATACACAATCTACGGTTTGTCACCAGACTGTTGGAGCAAATAAGGAAAGCAATCCAAGAGGATGACTTTCTTACCTTGAAAAACGAGTTTCTCGGCCGATACCAGATTACCGATGAGGACGCTAGGCTGGCGCAAAAACAAAGGTCGCTATATTTCCTGTGAACTCTGGTATAACCTCCAATGTCTCGAGGAAAGGATAGACATTGTCCGCTTTCCACGACCGGTGGTAGGAGATAATGCCCCAAGCATAAGGGGTTGCTTATTAGTAACTGTAAGGCCCTAGTCAGGTATTATTTTGCTTGTAGTCTCAAGGTTTTAATCTACGGATAAAATTACTAACATGCAGCTCCGGGGTTTTGACCCCGGGCACCCGACCCTAAAGGGTCGGGGCTACAGTGTTTAAATTAAGATGTGTCAGGAATGGGTTATTGCCAAATGCTTTCGGCACAACTGAATTGAACGGGAAGTTGCTATGAGCTATAATTTGCAGATAACGTGGGAGGTTTTTTCTTGCTCAAAAGTCATAGCTGTGGAGAGTTGAGAGAGGAACATATTGGACAGGTGGTATTTCTGGCTGGTTGGGTTCACCGTCGCCGGGATCACGGGAGGCTGATATTTATCGACCTAAGAGATAGGGGTGGTATAAGCCAGGTAGTTTTTAACCCGGAGGTCTCACAAACAGCCCACAAAATAGCCGGTGAACTCCGCAATGAATATGTGGTTCAGCTCCGTGGTGAAGTTTCCCGGCGTCCTCATGGCACCGAGAATCCGAATTTACCAACCGGGAGGATAGAAGTTATTGCTAGTAGCATTCAGATTCTTAATACGTCGAAGACGCCCCCTTTCTATGTAAATGAGGACGTAGAAGTTGATGAAAATCTCTCCCTTAAATACCGTTATCTTTATCTTAGGCGTCCTAGAATGAGGGACAACATTATTCTTCGCCATAAGGTAGAAAGGTTCATCCGCGATTTTCTCGATGCCAAGGGGTTTGTTGAGATAGAGACACCTATCTTGATTAAGAGCACACCGGAAGGGGCACGTGACTACCTGGTGCCCAGTCGCCTCCATCCCGGCAAATTTTATGCTCTCCCTCAGTCGCCGCAACAGCTTAAGCAGCTATTAATGGTGGCTGGATTTGAAAAATACTACCAGATCGCCCGCTGCTTCCGTGATGAGGACCTGCGTGCTGACCG
>DTZC01000135.1 GCA_012961565.1 Dehalococcoidia bacterium | reverse complement strand
TTCAGCGGCAGAATGCTTGCTTCCCAAGCAAGACGTCGGGAGTTCGAATCTCCTCACCCGCTCCACAATCGTCAAGTCAATTACCATCAAACAACCAACCGCTGCTGCGCTTTTCATCTCGCTGAGTTGCTCAGGGATAAAGCAGACCTGCGTTAAGACAATGCTACATTAGACACATCCCTATCACTCGACTACTATCCTTTTGCCTACTCCGCAGTCGATGTAGTCATCGCCAAAGCATTCTTCAAATAACCTTCTTGCCACAGCACCGCTACAATGGCATGGCGCCACTTTTACCACGCCGAACTGACGCAAGCTTTCCACGATACGAACAACGTGAGATGTGGATGCACCCGCAAGATGAAAGCCACCCACCAGTAGATAGACTTCACCCCTGGCAATATCCTTAGCCTTTTTAGCGATTTTGACTATGCCAGGATGGGCACAGCCGGTTATCACCACCAACCCTTTCGGAGTCCTCAATACAAGCGATTGCTCCCTTATACCTCCGTCAAGTTCACCAGTGGTGAATACGCCGCCAAAAAGCTCCTGCGCTTCGTCTACTTCCTCTAGATTAGCACCAGCAGCTATGACTGCTTGTTTCATCTGTTGAGGAAAAGAAGCTGGCATGTAGACTGCAACCCTGCTATTCCACTCAAGGAAGCGAGCCAGTCCACCCACATGGTCGCCATGGACATGTGACAAGACCACCACACCAATCTCCTCGGGGTTGATTTTAAGCTTCTCCATGTTATGCAGCAGAACTGCACCATCTCCTCCAGTGTCAAACAAGACGACTTTATGCCGAAGGTTCACCAGACAGGCAAAACCCCAGGCGGCTGTAAGCCTTCTGTCATAGCGATTGTTATCATAGAGGATGGTTAAAATCACCCTGCCTTCTGCTCCTTTCTGTTCTACAGGCAGACCCGGACCAGGCTTCGACCTTTGAGGCACACAAGCCAGGAGAAGAAACCCGATTGCCAGAGTCAGCGAGACCAACCTATAAGCGATAGAATTAATCAACTCTCTCCTACCGCCGAACTCTTAAAGTCGCTGCGCGGGTATATGTAGCCAGCCTTTTAAAGCCCCCTAACCTCTCCCCAGCTGAACCTCTACGGGTGTCCCTCATCCGGTGACAGTCCTTAAAACTCATGTTCGGCCTGCCTGAGACACTTTATCGGCGACGACAATGGTAAATCCTGCATTCGGGAACAATCCATCTCGTGGCATCTCTATTTCTGTCACTTCATGGGGCTTTTGAAACAACGTGGATACGACTTTCTCAATGACAAATCCTGTAGAATCCAAAAGCTCTGCTATCTGTGTGTAACTATAGAAAGTAGCGTGCTTGTAGAAAGGATGCCCTTTCTTTTTCTTGCCCAAATAGAACCGACCCCAGGGGCTGTCGCTTAGCACCAGACCAAGCACTATCTTGCCTCCTGCTTTCAATATGCGATGAACTTCGCGCAGAACGGCGACAGGCGAATTAACAAAGCAGAGGGTCACAATCAAGAAGACGGTGCCAAAGCTCGCTGTCTGGAAAAACCTCTCCTCGCCCTTGGCTTGGAAAACATTTATACCTCGCCTCTTCGCAATTTCCAGTAGCTTGGTTGCAGGGTCAATGCCAATCTTTATCCCCAAGGCTTGAGCGAAGCGCCCACTACCTACCCCAACCTCAAGCCATGGTCTAGGAAGCAGAGGTAAAACCCTGCGGAAGGCTTCGACCTCTATGGCGAAGGTAATCTTGCCCTCATCTTCAAACCAGGCATCATATTCCCCAGCCAGAGTATCAAAGGGCGATTCACCGGACACCTTGCTCCCTGCTTCAGATTGTGGGTATAAATTTTCTTTCACAGCACTTGCGCGTTACAGATGATAGCTAAACAACTCTCCTATAGGCTCTTTTCCAGGGCTCGTTCCTGGTGTCAAGATAGTCCCTAATCGCTGCCTTCAGGGTATTTGCTGCCAGAAGAGCACAGTGAACGCTTTCCTCAGGCAGCCCTCCCAAAGCGTCCAACACATCTTGCTGGGTTATTCTGTATGCTTCAGAGACAGTTTTTCCTTTTGCCAGCTCGGTGACCATACTTCCCGCCGAGACCGTGGCACCACAACCATCGGTCCCGAAAGTAGCCTGCCTAACTATACCATCCCTGACTTTGAGCCAGATCCCCATAGTGTCACCACAGGGGCCAGTTACAGAGGCAAAGCCATCTGCGTCATATATAGCGCCAACATTTCTGGGATTCTGAGCATGGTCAATCACTGTTTCGCTATAGCCTGCCCACATCTGCTTTTGAAGCTCACTTGCAATTTCATCCAGTTCTGAACTCATAATGCGAACCTCATGCCCGACTGCTACAAACACGCTATTCACTTTGCTCGATTATCACAGTGTGTTCTTCCCAGAAATCGATACTTTTCAGTCTGCCTCCGAGCCATTTCTCCTCTCCCAGCAAGCTTAGCAATCGAAAACGACCATCTTCCACTTCGATGCGGACAACATCACGCATTACTTCCTTCCTTTTGGCACCAGTAGCAACATACACAGTAGCTATACACATGTGTCCTCCATCTCTTAGTTTACGGCTGCGAGAGCAAGACGTCTACAACTCCTCGAATCTCTTCTGCCGCCCGGCCTTTAGTTGGCCGATGTCCTCTCAAACACGCTTCAAAAACCTCGGGGTCGTGGTGAATGGTTCCCGCTATCGCCATACCCTTATCTTCCAACCTATCCTTCAGCATCATCGCTATCTCGTCTGAAGTAATTTTGTTGAGTATTGCCCAAGTACTCCTTACACCAGCGCCGGCAGCCAGCTCTTTCACCCTGAGGGCTAACTCCAAAGATTCGACAGAAGGCTCGACTGCTACTAGCACACTATCTATGCTTGTCTCAATACCTCGGCCGAAATGCTCTATCCCGGCCTCCATATCCACGATTGCCACCTCGTCCGTCTCAAGACAAAGCTTTTTCAGAAACTCGCGACTTAAAACCCCCATGGGGCAGGCACACCCTTCAAGTGACTGGAGAATTTTCCCGGTGCTCACCAGTCTAAGGTTATTGTCCTTACTTATATATTGCGGCGGAATGTCTTTGAGCAGAATTTTGTCCTGGGCCAGGACTTCCATCTTGGGCTCTGACTCTCCCGATGAGAATTTAGCAGTCATTTTCTCTCTGAGACCCCTCCTACCCCCCACCAACTCCATAAGAGCAATCGGTGGACAAGCAAAGCCGAGCATCCAGAAGAGGCCCGAGTTAGACTCATCTGAGTCAACTACAAGAACGCGATAACTTCTGGTTGTAAACTCATTTGCCAGCAGAGTGACAATGGTACTTTTTCCGCTGCCGCCCTTTCCACAAACTGATACTTTCATGTTCGTTCCTTCCCTGCTCTCCCCTTGGTTGCTACCGCTTGAATGAGAGCATCACCGAGAGCACTCATAATCTCGGAGTCATAACGCTCGATGTTGCCCTCATCACACAGCCGAGCTAGTTCGGGGTCAATAGGTATCTGCCCCAGCAGGGGAGCAGCAGCCACTTTCGCCATTTCTTCGGCACGGCTTTTGCCGAAGAGTTCCAACTTCTTGCCTGTCCCCGGCACAATAAAATAACTCATATTCTCTACCACCCCCAAGACGGGAATGTGCATTGCCTCTCGAGCCATCTTTATTGCTTTTCTCACCACCATTGCCGCCAGCTCTTGAGGGCTGAAGACGATAACCACGCCTGATAGCGGCAAAGACTGCATCACAGTAAGAGGAGCATCAGCCGTTCCCGGCGGCAAGTCAACCATAAGATAGTCAAGCTTCCCCCACAGGACATCCTCGTAAAACT
>DTZC01000134.1 GCA_012961565.1 Dehalococcoidia bacterium | reverse complement strand
TTCTTTTTCTTCTTTTATGTGTGAAAGAAAATTGGACTTTGCGAGTGGTTAGGGGTATAATTAATTTTGTAGAATGGATAAGTAGGGGACGTTGGAAACTAACCAAAATTCGAACGGAAACTCTGAAAGCTGCAAAAGCATTTCACAGTGCCATACGAGAGTTCGGAGGCTCTCCAAAAATTATAGCCGCCTCATCCTTTTTTTCAACTGTCTCATGAATTCTAGGTTTACTGGTTTTTTACCTCTCCATTTTAGCTATTGGCTATACCTCTATAAGCATAGGCGCCATACTTGTAATATTCTCCATTTTCATAGCTATAAAATCAATACCGCTAGGAATCCCCTTCGAAGTGGGTTTTCCAGAAATAACACTTACTACACTTCTTATCCTAGTGGGGATGCCTCCGCAAACCAGCGCCACAGCTACGGTAGCTATAAGGATTCTAACCCTGTGGTTAAGATTTGCCATAGGATTTGCGGCTCAACAATGGCTTGGAATAAAATCGGTACACGCGGCAAATACGAAAACACAAAAAACCTAAATCCCAAAATAACTTGCTTCTTACTTTGGTAAAGGGTCTCTTTATGCGGATAACCATAGAGAATGCTTCCATTCAGTATTTAAACACTATTTGGGAAATTGAAAAGAAATGTTTCGAAGCCGAAGCCTTTACTAAACAGCAGATTGCCCAATTACTTACAGACCCAGCCTCTATAGGTTTAGTTGCAAAATTAGACAGACAAATAGTAGGTTTTATAATAGGCACGATTTATAGGGAAAGAAAGGCTTTATCTGGACATATATTAACAATAGATGTTCTACCCACACATCGTAGGAAAGGAATAGGTCTAAGACTCTTACAGGAAATTGAAAAAATCTTCAAGGAAAAGAACATTAAGACCTGTTGTTTGGAAGTAAGGGAAGACAATACCGCTGCCTTAAAACTTTACAAAAAACTTGGATATGTTCTGAAAGAAGAGGCCTTCGATCGAGCCTTTCAGGCATTCAAAGAGTTAGCTGAAAAGAAACGGGAGGTCACCGACCGGGATATCGAATCTATTATAGCAGAGGAAATGCGCACTACTTCAGAGGTTTACCACCTAGACCATGTTGAGGTTACCTGCGGTGACCACAGTATTCCCACAGCCACGGTGAGGCTCATCGGTCCTGATGGACGGGCAGTGGCCGATGCTGACCTGGGCACCGGACCCGTGGATGCTGTATATAAAGCTATCAACCGAATAGTTAAGGTGCCGAATAAGCTAATTGAATTCACCGTCAAGTCGGTAACTGAAGGCATCGACGCCATCGGTGAAGTGTTGATAAGAATTGAAAGCGAGGGTCGCACCTATACCGGCCGGGGCGCTTCCACAGATATCATTGTCGCCAGTGCTAAAGCCTATATGAACGCCTTGAATCGACTTCTGGCAGCTAAGAGAGCCAAGAGTGAGTGAGGGAGTCCGTAATTCAGAGGCAATCTTGTGCTGGTTGCTGGCCAGTGTTAGGGCGACGATACTCGCTACCTGCTCACACAGCGTTATAGCAACCCAGGGTTTGAAGAAACTGAGGCGGTAAGTTCTTGACTTCAGCCGAGAAGATTCTGGCAGCCCACTCGGGCAGGAAAAGGGTCAACCCTGGCGAGTTCCTAAATGTCAGGGTTGATTTGGTTCTAGCAAATGATATCACTGCACCTCTAGCCATAAAGGAATTCCAGCGCCTTGGAGTCAATAAGGTCTATGACCCCAAGAGAATCGTCGTCGTCCCTGACCATTTTTGCCCTAATAAAGACCTTCTTTCCGCCGAGCAGGCAAAATTGATACGCCAGTTTGCCCGCCAGCATAATCTGGTTTATTTCGAGGTTGGCAGGATGGGCATTGAGCACGTTCTTTTGCCAGAACAGGGGCTGGTGCTGCCGGGAGAAGTGGTGGTCGGAGCTGACTCACATACTTGCACCTACGGGGCCCTAGCAGCCTTTGCCACCGGCATGGGGTCCACAGATATCGCTGTGGCTATGGCTACCGGTGAGATATGGATGAAGGTACCCCCGACTATCAGGTTCGTTTACCACGGGAAGCTTAAAAAATGGGTGGGCGGCAAGGACCTTATCCTTTACACCATTGGGAATGTCGGTGTTGACGGTGCCCTTTATTCAGTTATGGAATTTGCCGGTGAGGCGATTAACGAGTTGCCTATGGACGGGCGCTTCACCATGGCAAATATGGCAATTGAAGCTGGAGCTAAAACCGGTATATTCAAGGCAGATGGCAAGATGCAGAAATACATTAAGACCAGAGCCAAGCGTTCCTATAAGCTGTACCAATCAGATGACGATGCCACGTTCGCCAAGGTGATTGAGTATGATGTATCCCAAATTGAGCCGCAGGTGGCGCTTCCACATTTGCCTTCCAATGTAAAACCAATAAGCAAAATAGGCGATATCAGGATTGACCAGGTAGTAATTGGCAGCTGTACCAACGGGCGTCTCGACGACCTACTCCAGGCGGCTGAAATACTCAAGGGGAAACAAGTCCACCCCGAAGTGAGGTGCATTATCATCCCTGGCACACAGCAGGTATATCTCGATGCACTGCGCCGAGGTCTGATAGAGACCTTCATCCGGGCAGGGGCTGTGGTAAGTACCCCTACTTGCGGACCATGTCTCGGTGGACACATGGGAGTTCTGGCTGCCGGCGAACGCTGCCTGTCAACGACCAACCGCAACTTCGTCGGCAGAATGGGTAGCCCCCAGTCCGAAGTTTACTTAGCCAGCCCAGCAGTAGCCGCTGCCAGCGCTATTCTGGGCAAAATAGCCAGCCCAGAAGAAGCTGTCAACTGAGCGAGATATATATGAACAAACCTATTGAACAAGTGAACCTGTTCTGTGACGGAGGGTGTCGGGGCAACCCCGGCCCAGGTGCTATCGGCTTGCTGATCCTCGACACTCAAAATCAAGAACTGCACAGACATGCCGAGCCCATCGGGCACACCACCAACAACCGCGCCGAATACTGTGCATTGATCAAAGGACTGGACTCATGTGCAAAATTCACACGCCATCGAGTAGTCTGTTTCATGGACAGTAAGCTGATTGTTAATCAAATGAACGGCACTTGGCGCTTGAAGAACGACGAATTGCGCTCTCTTTACCACAAAGTAAAAGACCGTGAACGGGTATTCAAGGAAGTTACATATCAGTATGTTCAACGTACCAACCCAACCATGAAGAAAGTCGATAGGCTCTTGAATCAAGCTTTCGAGGGGCGATAAATGTTGGCAAACCTGCTGCTCTTGGCTTAACCGGAATGAACAATGGCTGGTCATTTGATAGAAATATTTAAAGACGAAAGACTTGTGGAGAAGGTCAAAAGGCGTTTGCCTCATTTGTTTCAACTTGCAGAATTGGAAAGTTCAAGAGCAGGTAAAATCGGGATGCAAGTAGGTTCGGCTCGTGAAGGAGTGATAGTTGCTTTGCTTATTTATAAATTTGGTGAAGCAAATGTAGACACCGAGATCCCGATTATTGAACCAGAAGTGGATGCAAGGTTATTTGGAGAACCTGTATCTATTAAGACTATTACAAGCAAAGGTTTTGGTGGCGTCAAACTGATATGGACCGTTGACGCTCAGAAGGCAGAAGAATTTCGGGAGAGTTACTATCCTCATTGTGACATTTTACTTGTTCAAATCAATTGGAATGACCTCGGGGGATTTTATTAACACCCCATTAGGAGCTCAGAAAAGGCCTTTTGATAAAATAGGCAGACGGAATTATATTAAGCTTCCTAGACCAGGGACGAATCCCAGGGGTGTTGAAATTACTAAAGAGGCATTATCGAGTTTAGTTGAAGATGGTGAGTCTCAAAGTATCTTGATAAACTGGCAAAGAACAAAGATAGATTTCAATCCTTATAAGAGATGGGTTGACCTCTGGGAGGAGGACTAAAAATGGGATTTAATCAAAGAAAGAGAGGGACTAAAACAAGTGCCTTTGGTTCACCGGGGCGAATAAACCATGATGCCGCCTCTTTCTATGCCAGCAAACTGTATGAGGGATTGCCACAGGAGATAAGGGTTAAGTATGAGGAGACTCCTCTCCCCGACGAGTTCACTGACAAAATCTTTTGCAAGTCGAGCGAGAGCATGCAAGAACTGCCGGAGAACAGTGTCCATTTGATGGTTACCTCTCCGCCATACAATGTGGGTAAGGAATACGACGAAGACTTGACTCTTGAAGGATATCGCCAGTTCTTAAAGAGGGTATGGCAGGAAGTTTATAGAGTGCTTGTTCCCGGTGGAAGAGTTTGCATAAATATTGCCAACCTGGGTA
This sequence comes from Dehalococcoidia bacterium, assembly GCA_012961565.1. Classification (GTDB taxonomy): domain Bacteria; phylum Chloroflexota; class Dehalococcoidia; order GIF9; family UBA5629; genus DTZC01. Next base: position 4,785 of record DTZC01000134.1, on the reverse strand, counting down.
GAAAACCATATATCCCACTTCATTCCTTCATCATTGAAGATATGCTTGAACTGGGCTTATTGATGAGAGGCGAGATTATCTGGAATAAGGCTTCGAGTTCCAGCCCATCCACAGCATGGGGAAGTTGGCTTTCTGCAGCTAATCCGACGTTGAGGGATATCCATGAGTACATTTTGGTTTTCTCTAAAGGGACATTCACACGGAGGAAGCCTTCTAATAGAAGGAGCACTATATCAAAAGAGGAGTTTCTCGAGTTTACCAAAAGTGTCTGGACTTTCCCCGCAGAACAAGCTAGCAATATTGGACACCCAGCACCTTTCCCCGTAGAGCTGCCGTACAGGCTTATTCAACTCTACACCTACGAGGGAGAGGTGGTTCTAGACCCCTTTATCGGAAGTGGGCAAACTGCATTGGCTGCTATAAAAACCAAGAGGCACTATGTAGGCTACGATGTTAGCCAGGAGTATGTCAAACTTGCAGAGAGACGCATCCGACTGTTTACCTACACTCAAAATATCCTATCATTGTTTGACCTGACGGTAAACGAAGACAAGACACACAGTTAGAACATTCGTGTTATTAAAAGACACTTCCTAGACTAGATGGTAGAGCCCGTTAGAGCGTCAGAACGCTGTTGCGAGACAAACTGGTGAAAGAGAATATTCCACGTCAGAGAAAAATGCCGGGAATGCTCTATATTCTCGTCTCTTTCATTCCGTGGATAGCTTACTGGGTTCTGAGCAGCGGAGGAAGCAAATGGAGTATTATCATTCCTCTAGCGATTTCTGCTCTCTTGGTAATCCCTCAAATCAGGAGGAGGGATTTCAATCTGATGGACGTCACCTCCGTCATCTATTTCGCCATAGCCAGCGTGGGTACCTTCGCCCTCGATTTGAGAGTATTCATGGAGCATAGCGGCTGCCTCGGCTACTTCACTCTCTTTCTCATGGCACTCGGCTCACTGGTCGGCAAGCAGCCGTTCACACTCCAAGTTTCCAGAAGAGACTACCCTCAAGTCTATTGGGAAGACAGGTCATTCCTGACTATAAATAACGTCATCACCAGTGCTTGGGCAACCGTCTTTGTATCAAATTCGCTCATTTTTCTGCTTATTGACTGGCCATTGACAGTAATCTTTTCCAATATTCTAATAGCCCTGGGTATAGCCTTCTCAATTGTTTTCCCCCTTAAGGCACCTGCTTATCTTCTCACTAGGAAGCTTAAGAGATATAGTTGGGGATCCGAAGTGAACCATGCAAAAAGAAAACAGGAAAATGAGTACGACGTGATTATCATTGGTTCGGGAATAGGAGGGTTGAGCTGCGGTGCTTTGCTGTCCAAAAGGGGATACAAGGTGTTGGTCCTGGAGCACCATTATCAAGTGGGCGGCTATTGCTCCTCCTTTAAAAGGAAGGGGTTCATCTTCAACTGCGGAGTCGAAGATGTAAGCGGCCTATGGCAGAGAGGACCACTTACTTACCTGCTGAAAGAGCTTGGGCTAGCACCAGGAGACTTATTTGTCAGAAACACGGTGAGATACATACTCAAGGGTACACAGATTGACGTTCCGGATAGTCTGATGGGATTCATAGATGTGCTTTCAGGGATGTTCCCCAGTGAGAAGAAGAGCCTATATGCTTTCTTCGAAGACGCTCAAAAGGCATATGAGGAATGTTACCGCGAAGCTGGTGTCTACGGTACCCCGCTACCCCCCGAGCTGCTGGTAAGAGCTTTTGGAGAGAAGAAACTCCTCGACTATCCCGGAGAGCATCCCCACTTTTACGACTGGATGACTAAGACATACCAGCAGAAGCTTGACCAATACTTCAAAGACGAACACTTGAAAAGCTTCCTCTCCGCTTTGCTGGGCTACATAGGAACAGAGCCTGACAAAACCCTGGCAAGCAACGCACTTGTTGCCTGCGTTGGCTTCTACATTCACGGGGGATACTTCCCCAAGGGCAGCGCACAGAGGTTTGCCAATAGCTTGAAGGAGGTTATCGAGCATCACGGTGGGCAGGTCTTGACCAGACATAAAGTAAACAGGATATTGGTAGATAAGAAGAGAGCCAGAGGTGTACAGGCAAGAGGCATGCTTTTCTCAAGCCCTGTTGTGGTCTCAAATGCCAATGCCAGGACTACGTTTCTGGAGTTGGTCGGTGAGAAGGACTTAGACAGAAAATATATCGAGTACATAGCAGGACTAAAAATGTCTATATCATGCTTTATGGTATTCCTAGGTATTGATACAGAGCTAGTTGGCTATCCTACATTGATCAAGAATCTGGATGATGGCTACGATATTGTGATCAACTCCAACGCCGACCCCAGCCTGGCACCAAAAGGCAAGGCAAGTCTTACTATTATTCGTGATGCCAGCTATTATGACTTCCCAGAAAGAGGGACACAAGCATACTTGGAAAAGAAAGAGAAATATACTCGAGCATTGCTGCGAAAGGCGGAAAGGGTTATTCCCAATTTGAGCCAGTGCATAATTGTGCAGGATGCAGCCACCCCGAGGACTTTCGAGAGATATACTTTTATGCCAGAAGGCGCAATCTACGCCTTCGACCAGTCAATTGGTACTGAACGTCCTTACTTTAGGACACCGATAAAAGGCTTATATTTGGTGGGGGCGTCTACATTCCCCGGAGGGGGTATAGAGGCTGTGGTGATTTCTGGTATGATTTGTGCCAACGAGATATGCGGCTGGAAGAGATTCTGAACCGTTTTAAGGCAGGAGTGTAGCTTGAAGCTAAAGGGGAAAGTCCATAAGTTCGGCGACAACGTCAACACGGATGCCATCATACCGGCACGCTATCTTAGCGTCTCCGAGCCTGGAGAACTGGCAGGGCACTGCATGGAGGGCATTGATTCCGAGTTCCCGGCCAACACTGAGCAAGGTGACATCATCGTAGCTGGTAGCAACTTCGGCTGTGGCTCTTCTCGAGAGCATGCCCCACTGGCTATCAAAGCTGCTGGTATATCCTGTGTCATTGCCAGAAGCTTCGCCCGGATTTTCTTTCGCAATGCTATAAATATCGGGCTGCCAGCGTTGGAGTGCCCTGAGGCGGTGGAAAACATTAGGGCTGGCGATACTGTCGAGGTTGACCTGACTACAGGAAAAATAACAAACCTCGCCGCGGGTAAGACTTTCCTTGCTGAACCATATCCTGACTTCATGATGGAAATAATAAATGCTGGCGGACTGGTCGAATATACCAAGAAGAAACTGGCTAAGGGACGGTGAAGTGGAGTTCCATATCGCAGCGCTGCTTGGTGACGGTGTGGGTCCTGAAGTAGCTACAGAGGCAATCAGGGTTTTACAAGCTGTGGGGCAAAAATTCGGGCATAATTTCCATTTTCACCACGGTCTGATAGGCGGAACTGCTATAGATGTCCATGGTGTTGCCCTCACTGAAGAAAAGCTAGAAATGTGCCGAAGCTGCGATGCCGTACTACTGGGAGCTGTAGGCGGACCGAAGTGGGACGACCCTAAAGCTAAAGTCCGCCCTGAGGACGGGCTTCTGGCCCTTCGCAAAGAACTGGGGCTTTTCGCCAACCTGCGTCCGGTGAAGGTGCTACCCATGCTGGTCAATTCAACGACGCTTAAACCTGAAGTCATAAAGAACGTAGACCTGATGGTTGTCCGGGAGCTTACCGGCGGACTTTACTTCGGTCAGCCGAAAAAGCAGTGGCACAGTCCTGAAGGCAGGTTGGCTGTTGACACCATGGCATATTCAGAACAGGAGGTCGAGCGCATAGTGAGAGTTGGCTTCGAGATCGCTCTAATGCGACGCAAGAAGCTGACATCGGTGGACAAAGCTAACGTGCTCGAGTCATCCCGGCTGTGGAGGCAGGTAGCAACAGAGGTGTCTGCTGATTATCCCAATGTGGAACTGGAGCACATGCTGGTGGATGCCTGCGCCATGCGGCTTATCCAGCGCCCCTCGCAGTTTGATGTCATAGTCACTGAGAACACTTTCGGTGATATCCTCACCGATGAAGCCTCGATGCTCGCCGGCTCAATGGGAATGTTGCCTTCAGCTAGCCTGGCAGGCATACCCAGGGGTAGCACTTCAAAAGCCTTTGGCATGTATGAACCGATACACGGCAGTGCTCCCAGCCGGGCAGGTCAGAATATAGCTAATCCAATCGCCACCATACTAAGCGCTGCCATGATGTTGCGTTACTCCTTTAACCTGGTGACCGAAGCTGAGGCTGTTGAAAAAGCAGTAGTGGCTGTTTTAGAAGACGGCTACCGCACCTATGATATAATGGAAGAGGGTAAATGCAAGGTAGGCACAAGGGAGATGGGACAACTGATTGCTGAAAGAATAACCAAAGAGGACAAAACTTAAATGGCGCAAATTCAGCTTTATGATACCACACTGAGAGATGGTGCCCAGCAGGAGGGTATTTCCTTTTCCGTCAGCGACAAGCTCAAAATCGCCAGTAAGCTGGACGAATTGGGCGTCCATTTTATCGAAGGCGGCTGGCCCGGCGCTAATCCCAAGGATACTGAATTCTTCGCCAGAGCCCGCAATCTGAACTTGAAGCATGCAGTCCTGGTTGCCTTCGGCAGTACCAAGCACCCTGATTCCGAGGTGACCAAAGATGCCAATCTCCGGACTTTGGTAGAAGCTAACACAAAGGTGGTCACCATCGTGGGCAAGAGCTGGGACCTACATGTAACTGACATCCTAGAGACCACCCTAGAGAATAACCTGTCCCTGATACGTGACTCGTTGCAATATCTTAAGTCAAATGGTCTTACCGTTTTTT
>DTZC01000133.1 GCA_012961565.1 Dehalococcoidia bacterium | reverse complement strand
TGTGTCCAGAAGTGGGTCAAATCATATAGAGCTAATCCAGAGCTTCATATCCGATAAAGTTAATTCGATTCCGCCTTCGGGAATCAGGAAATTCTTTGATTTGCTCTCGTCGATGGAGGGGGTTATCTCGCTTGGTGTGGGGGAGCCTGATTTCGTCACCCCCTGGCATATCTGTGAGGCTGCCATCTACTCCATCGAGAAGGGCTATACTATGTATACTTCCAACAAAGGTCTACCTGAACTGAGAGCAGAATTGGCGAAATACCTGAATTCCCGTTTTGGCTTGGACTATGACCCCGAGAATGAAATCCTGGTCACGGTGGGCGTTAGTGAAGGACTTGACCTAGCACTTAGGGCGATACTGAATCCAGGTGATGAGGTCATCATACCAGACCCATGTTATGTTGCCTATCCTGCCTGTGTCACGCTGGCCGGTGGTATACCTGTTCAGGTACCCACTACTGAAGACAATAACTTTGTGATAATGGCTGATGATATCGAGCGGAGGATTACGCAGCGAACTAAAGCAATCCTGCTCGGTTATCCTGCTAATCCCACTGGGGCTGTATTATCCAAAGAAGGTCTGGTGCGAATCGCTGAGCTAGCCAGACATCATAATCTCCTGATAATTTCAGACGAGGTATATGGACGGCTAGTCTATGGTACTGAACATACGTGTATTGCAGCCCTGCCCGGGATGAGAGAACGGACCGTCTTACTGAATGGATTTTCCAAAGCCTACGCCATGACAGGGTGGCGCATTGGGTTTGCAGCTTCTGACGCGGAGATAGCCGGGGCTATGACCAAGATTCACCAGTATACAATGCTGTGTGCCTCTATTATGGGACAAATGGCGGCTATCGAGGCTTTGAAATCTGGAGATAGCGAAGTCGAGGCAATGGTAAAGGAGTACGACCGGCGGCGCAAAGTTATGGTTAAGGGGTTAAGGGATATCGGTCTATCTTGCTTTGAGCCCAAAGGTGCTTTCTATGTCTTCCCATCCATAAAGGTCACCGGTATGACCTCGGAGGAGTTTGCTGAAAAGCTCCTGGCGGAGGAAAAGGTAGCTGTAGTACCAGGGTCGGCTTTCGGTCGCTGTGGCGAGGGGTACATTCGGTGCTGCTATGCTGCTTCCCTGACAGAGATCGAGGAGGCCCTCGAAAGGATGGGCAGATTCGTTCAGAAATACCGAAGGATGTAAGTTTGTACAAGGGGGGATTATGGACTTCCAGTTAACCGAAGCGCAGAGCTTGACCCGTCAGGCGGTTCGAGATTTTGCGGAGAGGGAAATAGCGCCGGTGGCTAAAGAACTGGACGAGAAGGAACAATTCTCGATCGGGCTGACCAAGAAGATGGCTGAATTGGGGCTGCTGGGTTGTTTTGTTTCTGAGAAGTACGGTGGGTCGAACATGGGTTATATCTCCTATATTATCGTGGTCGAAGAGCTGGCTAGAGTTGATGGCTCGCAAGCAGCGACCATTGCTGCTGGAAATTCTCTGGGAATTGGTCCCATATATTACTTTGGCAATGAGAAGCAAAAGCAAGAATGGCTGCCCAGGCTGTGTGCTGGAGAATGTCTAGCAGCTTTTGGTCTTACTGAGCCGGAGGCTGGCTCCGATGCTGGAAGCTCCAAGACGACAGCTGAGTTGAGGAATGGGCACTGGGTGATTAACGGCAGGAAAATCTTTATCACTAATTCAGCCTGTCCGCTGACCGGCGTTGTTGTCGTTCAGGCTGTAACTGGCAGACGAGGAGATGGGAAACCGGAACTCAGTTGTTTTATTGTACCTAAGGATGCTCCTGGATTTACAGCAAAGGAGATGAAGGGTAAGATGATGTGGCGAGCTTCCAATACTGGAGAACTCTTCTTCGACGACTGTATCATACCGGAGGAGAATCTATTGGGTAGTAGGGGAGATGGCTTCCATCAAATGCTGTCCACTTTAGATGGGGGGCGGTTGAGTATCGCTGCTATGGGGTTGGGTGGTTCTCAGGGAGCTTTTGAAATAGCTTTGGAGTACGCCAATACGCGAATACAGTTCGGTCGGCCGATCAGTTCTTTCCAGGTGAATGCTTTTAAGCTAGCCGATATGGCTCTCGAGATTGAATTGGCCAGAACTTTTCTTTACAGGGTGTGCTGGATGCGTGAAAACAACCTTCCCATAACTAAAGAAGCAGCCATGGCGAAGCTGTATTGTTCAGAAGTTATGCATCGCTGTGTACATCAAGCGTTGCAACTTCATGGCGGCTATGGGTTGATGAAAGACTTTAGGATTGAAAGATTCTACCGTGACCAGAGGCTTCTGGAAATTGGGGAGGGAACATCGGAGATACTGCGAATTGTGATTGCCCGTCATATCGGTGTTACCGGAAGAGCAATCTAGGAGGATGTAGATATGAAAAAGGAAAAGCAAAGGAAGCGAATTACAGCAAAGACAAAAGCTGCCAAGCATGAGGACCTGCTTACTGACACCTCAGGTACCGCTGGTGAAGCGGTGGTAACGGAGAGGGGAGCTTTAGGAGCGCGTATTAGAGAGGCTCGTGAGACGCGTGGGCTTACTCTTGAAGATATCAGCAGTCGCACAGGCATTGATGTAGCCGCACTACAGCGCATGGAATCAGGTGAGACGGTGCCACCACTGGGTCAACTGATTAGGCTGGGGAAGGCTTTGGACATGAAGATGGGCTATTTTATCTCCCCGGGCGTGGAAAAGCCTATGACCGTAGTGCGTAAGGAAGAGCGCCGCGTTGTGGCTCGCTACGGGCAGAGGAAGGCTGAACGCTATGGCTATTTCTATGAATCATTAGCACCTGAGAAGGCTGACCGGATGATGGAGCCTTTTATCGTCACTCTGTTACCGACAGATGTAGAGGAACTATCCACTCACGATGGTCAGGAGTTCCTCTTTGTGCTGGATGGTGACATGAAAGTCCAGGTGGGGGATGAGGTAGAGTTGCTCAAACCCGGCGATGCTGTCTATTATGACTCAACTCAGCCTCACCTAGTCAAGTCTGCTACAAAAGGTAAGACCACAATTCTCGCTGTTCTGTACACTGGAGCAAAGTAGTCTTTTTGGAGGGCGAAGGCTTGCCCGGGAAGCAGCGAGCCTATGTGGAATGTTAACTCTGTACCTCGTTTCTGTTCTTAAACCGGGGTGCCACTTCAGTCAGGCCTCTTGTCTCTTCAGCAGGTACCAAAGGTACATAAGTGGCAGGAGAAAAATCCACAGCATCCATAACGCGTAGAATATAACCCAATCAATCCTGCTGACTTTCACTGTGTATTACTGTAAAGGTTGTAGCGGAATCTGTCAACCTCCTTATTATTTCAGGATCCCTGCCGGTGTCCTTGTTTCTAACCAAATAAATTTGATTTATCCATAAACCGGAACCTTCACCCTGCTATCTGTTTTGTTTGAGTTCTCCCCTACCTTCGGAACTGCCCTTAGATAAAGACCTTTTGTTAGAACAACTTTTAGTTGTTACAAATGCTTGTTTGCTATCCATCCTTCCCCCTCCTTTTTAATGTTCGAGGCTGTTTAATTTTGATTTT
>DTZC01000132.1 GCA_012961565.1 Dehalococcoidia bacterium | reverse complement strand
GTTGCGTAGAAGTCCGTGGGAAAAACCTGTGGGGGTAACAGCCCCGGGCACAGAATCATTGGGATGAGGCATTGCCACCACGATCAGTAACTAAATAGTAAGATATCACAATCCTGCTTGTATCTGCAAGATTATGGCAAACTAGCCGTCAAAAACTGGCTGTGGAGTGCCTCAGGTGACCCTAAGACTGAACCTGACCCACCGTCCTTCTTTGCTATCCACAGAGCTTCAGCTACCTGCAGTTTGACAAAGGTGAGCATAATTCTTAAGATTCATAAACCACACTGGAACCTAACTTAAGAGGGAAAACGGGGGTATGATATGAATAGCATGAACAACAGCTACCGTTTGGCAGTTCAGATAATTATGCTTTTAGGTCTGGCAGCTTTGTCATTCGCAAGTTGCGGGAAGAACGAGCCCAGCTTGTCTGGTGGCATCATAACCGAGATTACTATGACCACAGCCGTTGACCAGAATAACCGCCCGTTGAATCCCACCAGTGTTTTTCCTACCGATGCCGACGCCTTTATCTGCTCATTCAAGCTTTCCGGCTTCCCAATTGGCAGCAAAGTGAAAGCAGAATGGATATATATCGGTGGTGACCCCGACATTGAAGCGCAAATCGGCAAGAACCAGGTAATAGAGGTGCAAACCGGAACTATCACTGAGGAAGGCTCGGGGTACACCGCAACCGCTTATCCACGCCCACCCCTGCCAGATTACACCTGGCCCAGGGGAGACTATAAGGTAGTCATATATGTCGATGACCAGGAAAAAGCCAGCGTGTCTTTCCGGGTCGAATAGCACTTCCTGAGCTTTTCCCGTTCTGAAAGGAGTACCATGGCACAACAAACGACAGCTGTGTACTTTGATTCACCGGGCTCAGAGAATACCGAGCAAGTGCTGGAACTTGCCAAAACAAGGGCTCGAGAGCTTGGCATAAGGTCGATAGTAATAGCATCGACCACCGGCAATACAGGAGTTAAGGCGGCTCAGGAGTTCAAAGGCTACAGAGTGGTCGTGGTAACACATACCACCGGCTTCAAAGCCCCCGGCACTCAGGAGTTAACCCAGGATAACAGGCAAAGAATTGAAAAGCTGGGAGCAACCATTTTCACCGGTGCTCATGCTTTCGGCGGCATATCCCATGCTGTGAGAAAGACCTTCAGCACCCACGTCCTGGGGGATTTCATAGCCAATACACTACGGATATTCGGTCAGGGACTTAAAGTAGCTGTTGAAATAACACTGATGGCAGCTGATGCCGGTCTTATAGACATCGGTGAAGACGTTATCGCTATCGGGGGCACAGTCAGTGGAGCAGATACTGCCATCGTTCTTAAGCCAGCCCACGCCCATGATGCCTTCTCCCTCAGGATAAAGGAGATAATCTGCAAGCCAAAGTTATAAGAGCAGGCTTGTAGGACGCCCGCTGCTTATAAGGAGACTCGTAATTGACGAAACAGAGCCCTGGTAGCATTCAGGCTGTTGAAAACAAACTCAAACTGGGCATAATAGTCACTGCCAGCATCCTGGCTGTGGAACTTGCTGGCGGATTTTTGTCAAATAGCCTTGCCTTGCTCAGCGATGCCGGTCACCTCTTCACTGATGTCCTGGCCCTTTCGCTCAGCCTTTACGGTGTGAGGCAGGCAACTCGTCCTCCCAGCAGTCACATGACTTTCGGTTACCACAGAGTGGGGGTGCTCATCGCTATCGCTAATGCTATCGGCATCTTCGCCATCGCAGGAATAGTCCTTCATGAAGCCTATAGCCGCCTTGTACAGCCAATGGAGGTCAGAGGTCTGCTCATGCTTGCCGTGGCTGTGATAGGACTGGGAGCTAATGTCCTGGTCGCCTCTTGGCTGCGCACCGAGCAACGGACCAACCTAAATATACGCAGTGCTTTCTGGCACTTGGTCGGCGACGCTTTAGCCTCCATCGGTGTGATTATCGGGGCATTAATCATCCTGCTCACCGGGTGGTTCTGGATAGACCCCGCTATCAGTATGCTCATTAGCGTCATAATCATCATCGCCGGCGTGCAGATATTCCGCCAAGGTATAAGAGTTCTTTTAGAAGCTGCTCCACCGGGCATAGACGCTATGAAAATAATACATACTCTGAAACAAATGCCCGGTGTCAGGGATGTGCACGACGTTCATGTGTGGAGCATTTCCCCGGAACTCCACACCATGAGCTGCCACGTGCTCATCGATGACCTCCCCACCAGCCAGGCAACAGATATCCGCCACAGGATTGAAGACGTGGTGCGGCAACAATTCCAGATAGAGCATACCACCGTGCAGATGGAGTGCCAGCAATGTGATGCCAGCGATATCTTCTGTACCTGGACCTTCGGAGCAAAGGGTGAGGAAGAGAAGAATTCACACCAGCAGTGAGCTCCCTTTACACCCCAACATCTCAATGCGTTATCACCCTTAGCGGTTTGACTGCAGCGCTCACTCTCCAAAATCGGTGACCTGAAACATAGACAGAATGTCCACAAACCAAACTTGATGCCAGAGACTGTTAGGCAGGTTGACGGCGGAAATCTGTACCATCCGTGGTTCCCATCGGTGACGTCATACTGCTCAAATTCATGACATCGACCAGGTTAATCCACAGGCTATAATGAGAGCTTAAGTCAAACTGATACTAGGAAGAGATTGCTGCTTACTAATGTAGCTGTAACGCTTTAGCTAGACATTATTCTTGCTTGTAGTCCCGAGGTTTTAACCTCGGG
>DTZC01000131.1 GCA_012961565.1 Dehalococcoidia bacterium | reverse complement strand
GGAATTATCCTTTTCTTTTTGACCTGTGTCCAATCGCATTACTTCGTAGCCTCATTTTATCGCAGTGTCAGCTTCAAATTCCCCATCGCCTACAGCATACCGGCTCTGGCATTGGTGCTCGTGGTGCTGGGCTATATACCAGAGTCCCTTACCACCGCCGGTGGGCTTCGCTTTGATTACGGACCCTGGATTTACCCTCTGGGACTGATGCTGTGGGCCCTAGCTAGCACCGACGTCTATTTCCTGACACGGAGGTTCAGGGTTCTGGGTGACCCGGAGAAGCGTAACCAAATTGTCTATCTAATTCTGGGGATTTCCGTTCTGGCTTTATTTATCGCCGCCAGTGTCACCCGCTTTGGTAGGGAGTTTCCTGTAGCTCACATCGGTAATTTCGTCAATGCGGTAATCCTGACCTTCGTTACCGTAAGGCATCGGCTGCTGGACGTGCGTTTCATTGCCCGCCGTGGGCTGGTCTATGGCTCCATGGCTACCTTGTTTCTGGTGGTATATACCTTATGGCTCTTTTTTGTCCATCACGTCTTTGATGTTGAGTATGGCTTCTTCTCTTTTCTTCTGGTGGGTGTGCTTACCGCTGTTTCGGCGGCGGCTTTCTGGGCTAGGGCTCGAGTGTACCTCTACCGCAGGATTGACGAACTCTTCTACGGCGAAAGCTTCAACTACCGGCAGGACCTCGTTGAGTTTCTGGAACGCAAAGCGCCTGAAGTGTCGAACCTGGAGGAATTCGGCAGAGAACTACTGGTGCCGCTCACCAAAGCTGTAGGCTGCTCACGAGCCTACTTGCTGCTGCCTGAGACCATGACTAATGACTTCAGCATTCAATTTGCTCAGCCGGAGCAGATGATGGAGCTTTCGCCCAGGATAAGGCGGGGCAGCCCTATCTTAGAATGGCTGGAACGGGAGAAAAGGTACTTAAGCTGGGAGAGCCTGGATGTTTTGCCAGAGTTCCGCAGCTTGTGGAATGAGGAGAAAAACGGGTTCAAATCTCTGGATATAGAGCTGCTTTTCCCTCTGGTAAGCCGGGGAAGTCTAGTTGCGATACTGGCGTTGGGTCAAAAGCAGTTCAGCAAGTACACAGTGGAGGATGTAAACCTGGTGGAGACCGTTGCCGCTCAGGTGGCAGCCAGCCTGGAGAAGGAATACCTCCAGGAGCAACTCAGAAAACGGGAACAACAACTGGCTGTGCTTAACCGGCTAGCAACTGTCATAAGCTCCAGTTTGGATATACGAGAAGTGTATGATGGTTTTGTGGCTGAGCTGAAACAGGTTGTCGATGCTGACTTTGCGGCAATTGTTTTGATTGAGGACAGCGCACTTCATTTTGAGGCACTGCCCACCGGTAAAGACCTGCCATGGCAGGTGGGGCAGAGGATACCACTGGAAGGCACAGCTACAGAGTGGGTAGCCAAGCATAAAAAGACACTATTTGAGCCAGACCTGACCCGGAGCAGGAGATTCTGGACAGGTGAGGAGTATATCCGGCATGGCTTCAGGTCAATCGTGTACTTGCCACTATTAGCCAAAGGTGAAGCTATCGGCAGCTTTATCATTGCCAGCCGCCGTCCTAATGCTTATACACCAGAGCAAATTCGCCTGCTCGAGCAGCTTACCTCCCAGGTGGCTATAGCAGTGGAAAATAGCCGGCTTTATGCTAGAGCTGAACAAAGGGCTCGCATCGACGAGCTCACCAGCCTGTTCAACCGCCGCCACTTTGACCAGTGTCTGCGGCAGGAGATAGACCGTCATTCGCGTTATAGCGGAACGCTGTCCCTAATCATCCTCGACCTCGACTTCTTCAAAGCCTACAATGATAAGCATGGGCATCTGGCTGGTGACAAGGTACTGGCGCAAATCGGGCGGTTAGTGAGTAAGTCAATCAGGAATACCGATTTGGCTTTCCGCTATGGAGGAGATGAGTTTGCAGTTTTGCTGCCTCAGTCCACAGTTGATGACGCTTTACTGGTGGCGGAGCGGGTCCGGGCAAAGATTGCCAGCAAAATGACTCTGGGGGAGGTCAGAATAACTGCCAGCCTCGGTCTTGCTTGCTGGCCCAGTGATGGGGTGACACCGGACGAGATTTTAACTGCTGCCGACAGGGCGCTTTACTATGCCAAGCAGACCGGGGGTGACCGGACATGCATTGCTTCTAGGATGCTGCCTTCTTTAACCGAGGCGACTGCGACAGGTGCTGTCACAGAAAAGGAAGCTTTGAGCATCATTTACGCTCTGGCAGCTACTATCGAGGCTCGAGACCCGTATACTTACGGGCATTCGCGAAAAGTAAGTAGCTATGCTGTGGCTCTGGCTGAGGCTCTGGGCTTGCCTTCGGAAAAGGTAACTGTAATCAGCACCGCCGCCCTGCTTCACGATATCGGTAAGATAGGCATCCCCGATGAGGTGCTCAATAAAGCAGGTAAGCTTGAGATGGAAGCAATAAAGTTGATTCAATCACATCCCAAGCTGTCAGCAACGATAGTGGGTCATGTGCTCAGCCTGGTTTCTTGCTTGCCTGCCATTCTTCATCACCATGAGCGATGGGATGGCACAGGCTATCCTTCCGGGCTAAAGGGTGAAGCTATCCCCATCGAAGCCCGCATTCTGGCAATAGCGGATGCCTTTGATGCTATGACCTCCCAGCGTCCCTATCGTGGCCCTCTGTCTTATAAGAAGGTGCTGGAGGAGCTTAAGCGGGGCGCCGGGACTCAGTTTGACCCCAAACTAATCGAGGCTTTCCTGCCTATAGCGCTGTCTACTGCTCCAGAGGAGCTGGGTATAGCTGAAGGTTACAACGAACAGCAAGAGAGAGAACCTTAGCTCCTGCACTTTCAGAGTCAGTATTTGGAGCTGCCTCAAACTTTAACCCACGGAAATTTACCACTGTAGCCCCGAGGCCTGAGCCTCAGGGAGCCTGAACCTGAATTCCACATCACACACAGCCCCGGGGTTTTAACCCCAGGCGCACCTGACCCTGAAGGATTTCAATCACCCGTGTAGCTATAGCTCAATCAGCTAATGAGAACTACCCCCTGTTTCAGGCAACAGGGTACAATGTCACCCATCATGTAACAGTTTACTGAAATTGAATGATAAGCGACTTAGTTTGTTGTTCGGTCACATGTATTGTGGTGTTAAAGCTAGTCCATCTGGGCTTCTATGGTGACATTATATTTGCCACCGAAGCTCCTGAAGGTAAATTCGCCTGAGCTGTCGGTCGTTCCCCCACCACTGGTAGTCCAAGAGCGAAGGAGATCCCTCAGAGCGTAATAGGCTGGTTTCGGATTCAAACTAGCATCCAGAAGCCCACCGCTCACAATGAAAGCATCTTGGTCAGAAATACCCCACGACCAAGTTATGGCTTGAACCGACTTTTTGCTAAAGGCTGTGGTGTAAAGTTTCTCCAGGTATTCTGCCTGAGTCTGTGCATCCCACGGCCGGTGCCACCACGATGAGCCAAGAACCTGTGTGGATGGGGCTGCCAGTTCCTTAATATAGATGGGTTTGCCGAAGATGGAATAGAAGTCAAGCAGGTCGGATAGAAGTTGTTTAGTAACTGTTTGGTCAAAACAATTGGATGGCTATAGCCAGTTGGTCTCAGGACAAGTATACTTAGGAAAAAAGCAGGTTAAAGAATGGTAAAGGCGAGATAGGACAAGCCCCTTATCCATCCACCATTATACTGAAGATGCTCCTTATCTCCTACCTGTACAAGGCTGGCTCAGGCTCAAGGAAAGTCCTGAATATCAGGGGGCTAAAGCAGAGGTACAAAATAGAGAGGAAGTTCGGTGAAGCTAAGCGGTGGCATGGCTTTGACAGGTGCCGCTATATAGGATTTATCAGGCATGCCATTCAATGTT
>DTZC01000130.1 GCA_012961565.1 Dehalococcoidia bacterium | reverse complement strand
TATCCAGAGCTATGGATATGGAAAACAAGACACTAGAGTTTTACCAGAGCCAGACGATGAAAACTGATTATGAAGCGGCAAAAAAATTCTTTGCCACACTGGCAGCCGAGGAAAAAGGACACTATCTGGCTCTGGTTGACTACCGAGAATACTTGGTCGATCCTGCAGGCTGGTTCCGCAAAGCGGAACACCACACTCTAGACGGTGCCTAGGCTGGTGATGAACGTGGAAAGTGAAAGCGTGCTGGAAATTAAGCATTTGAGCGTATCAGTTGGAGACAGGGAAATCCTCCGTGGAATAGACCTGAACATCAGGATTGGTGAGACGCACGTACTTTTCGGTCCTAACGGCAGCGGGAAGACCACGCTGCTGATGGCGATAATAGGTTCCCCTAAGTATCAAGTGACCCAAGGTAGCATCATTTTCAAGGGAAGGAACATAGTAGGGCTCCCCATCGACGAGAGGGCTCGTCTCGGGATAGGTATGTCGCTCCAGAGACCACCGGTCATCCGTGGGGTGAAGACACGCGACATAGTCGCCGCCTGCGTCAGGGAGCAAGCCAAAGAGGAATACATTACCCGGCTGGCAGAGAGGGCAAACCTAGCAGATTTCCTGGACAGGGACGTAAACTATGGATTCTCCGGTGGGGAGATAAAGCGCTCCGAACTCCTGCAACTGCTTGCCCAAGACCCAGAACTGGCTCTGCTGGACGAGCCTGAGTCCGGCGTTGACCTGGAAAACATAGCTTTAATCGGTCAGCTAATAAACGAACTCCTGCATAAAGAGCACCCTATGCGCCAGCGTAAACATGCTGGACTCATCATCACCCATACCGGGCACATCCTGGATTATGTCAACGCACGGACTGGATATGTCCTGCTTGATGGCAGGCTGATTTGCGAGGGAGACCCTCGCGAGATCCTTGAGACGATCAAAAGCAAAGGCTACAGGGAGTGCTGGAAATGCGCAGGCTGAATCCAGAAAGAACCGCCAAAGATAAAGCAGCGGCAGCAGCCTCCAAGCCGGCGGCTTTCGGTGAGGACATAGACTTAGACCAGTACATCCATGACTCGGATGAATCGCCCTATCAGGCGGAACCTTCACAGTTGCCGGCTGAGACCAAGAGGCAGATGCTGCAGGTAGGTGTCACCTTTGATGACCCCAGCCAGCGCTCGGGTACCATCGTTCAGATTGACCACTCCACGATACACAGCCTGTCAACACAACAGGGTATAGAGGTAATGAGCACCAGACAGGCGCTGGAAGAATACGATTGGTTATCTGATTACCTGTGGAAAGCTGTGGCAGTGGATGTCGACAAATATGCCGCCCATGTTGAACTTGGGCAAAGCAACGGTTATTTTATCAGAGCCCTGCCGGGAAGCAAGTCAATATACCCGGTTCAGGCATGCCTTTACCTATCAAAAGCCAGGCTGGCACAGAAAGTACATAATATCATTATCGCCGAAGAAGGTTCAGAGCTTCACATCATCACAGGGTGCACCACGGCACTCAAAGGAGAGCCAGGACTGCACATCGGGGTGTCTGAGTTTTACATCAAACGGGGGGCTGTAGTCAGCTTCACCATGATACATAGCTGGGCGCCAGAAGTCGCGGTACGCCCTCGCACCGGGATAATCATCGAAGAAGAGGGTGTTTTCTTGAGTAATTATGTGATTATGCGACCGGTGCAATCGCTGCAGATGTATCCCGTAGCCAGGTGCGTCGGCGCCAACGCAGCGGTTAGATTCAACAGCATAATCGCAGCATCACCCAGCTCTAACATGGACGTCGGCTCCAAGGTATTGCTCAATGCTAAGGGGGCAAGAACGGAGATAATCACCCGTGC
Organism: Dehalococcoidia bacterium; assembly: GCA_012961565.1. Taxonomy (GTDB): domain Bacteria; phylum Chloroflexota; class Dehalococcoidia; order GIF9; family UBA5629; genus DTZC01. Next base: position 2,042 of record DTZC01000130.1, on the reverse strand, counting down.
TATCACAACCGGGGGCAATATCATCGCCCGGGGTTATATAGAGGGCAATGTGCCAGACGTCAAAGGACACCTCGAGTGCCGCGGGCTCATCTTAGGGGATAAAGGGATGATTTATGCCATACCGGAACTTAAGGGGACGCTGGCCGGTGTTGACTTGTCCCACGAAGCGGCAGTGGGCAAGATAGCCGAGGAGGAAATCGAGTATCTCATGATGCGCGGGCTAACCCGTGAAGAGGCTACAGCTACCATAGTTAGAGGCTTTCTCAGGGTGGATATAGAGGGTCTACCAGCAGAGCTCAATCTTGAACTGCAGCGGGCTATCGAAATGAGTGAAAAGGACTTAATGTAATCCAGGTGGCGGAATGATAAACTCAAAAGCGTTTCATACATTGGGCTACGGTCTTTACGTAATCTGTTCCAAGAAAGAGGGCAAGTTCAACGGGCAAATTGCCAGTACAGTATTCCAGGTCTGTTCTGAGCCTCCTGTTATCGCTGTGGCGATAAATAAGCAAAATCTGACTAATAGCTTCATCTCTGAAAGCAAAGTGTTTACCGTTTCCGTCCTGTCGCAAGATACCCCGTTGAGTTTCATCGGCAGCTTTGGCTTCAGGTCAGGCAGAGATGTGGACAAGCTCCAAGCTATCGATTACAAGGTAGGAAGAACCGGGGTTGCCATAGTGCTGGATAATGCCTTAGCCTATCTCGAGGCTGAGGTGATTAACTAGATAGATGTCGGCACACACCATGTTCATCGGTGAAGTCGTGGCAGCAGATGTCCTCAAAGAGGGCGAGCCCATGACTTATGCCTACTACCACCAGGTCAAGAGGGGTGTACCCCGAAGACAGCTCCGCTCTATATCAAAGAGAAAAAGGAGGCAGTATCCAAGATGGCAAAATATCGGTGCACCATTTGTGGTTATATCTACGACCCGGAAAAAGGCGACCCCGATGGTAACATAGAGCCGGGCACACCCTTCGAAAAGTTGCCCGACAGCTGGGTTTGTCCCGTTTGCGGAGCCAGCAAAGACCGATTTGAGAAGGTGGAGGAGTAATAATAGGGACTGTCTGTTAATACCTCTGTTATTTGGTAGCAAGACGTAGGCTTGCTGAAGCAATCCACAGACAAAGATGAAGAAACTATGGCACGAGACAGAAAGGAAGCCCTGAAGGACCTGCTGAAGAAATTACACGCCGGTGCCAGTGCCGAGCAGATAAAAGAGGAATTCAAGAAAACCCTGGGGGATGTGCCCCCAACTGAGCTGGCACAGGCAGAAGAAGAGCTGATAAAAGAGGGCATGCCTCGTGAGGAAATACAGAGGTTCTGTGATGTTCACCTTGCGGCTCTCAGAGAGTCGCTGGAAAGGAGAGAAGTCTCAGCACCACCGGGACACCCTGTGTATATTCTCGTGGAAGAACACAGGATACTACTTAAATTCAGCGAGGAACTTAAGACCATCGCCCAAGAGCTAAAGGGGGCGAAGGGCTTTGCCTCAGTAAGGGGCAGAATGCAGCAAGTGGCTGAGATTGCACACCATTTTAAAGAAGCAGAAAGGCACTATGTACGCGAGGAAAATGTTCTCTTCCCTACTCTGGAAAAACACAGCATCACGCAGCCTCCAGCAATTATGTGGATGGAACATGACCGAATACGAGAGGTCAAGAGGGGCCTTTATCGGCTCATTGAGGGACATGAGAACATGGCTTTTGCCGATTTTGCCCGACAGTTGGCAGACACCGCAGGCTCCGTGGCTGACCTGCTGTCAAGCCATTTCTACAAGGAAAACAACATCCTCTTTCCCACCGCCTTACAGGTTGTGGGCGAAAGTGAGTGGAGTGACATAAGACAGCAATTCGACGAACTAGGCTATTGCTGCTTTACCCCCGAGGCAGCAAAAATAGCTTTCAAAGAGGTGACAACGCCAGTTTCCCAGCCAGCGGCAGAGGATATCATCTCTTTGGCAAGCGGTGCCTTATCAATAGAGGAGGTTGACGCCATTCTGGACACACTGCCACTGGATATTACCTTTGTCGATAAAGACGAT
>DTZC01000129.1 GCA_012961565.1 Dehalococcoidia bacterium | reverse complement strand
TGATGATAAAAAGTATCGCCTTGATGACTTTGCGCTTTATAATTTGGCCGGAGAGTTTCGAAAGAAGGTCTGCAAACTTATCAAAACAGCTTAATCGCAAAAATAAATGACTACATTGCTTACCTTCGCAAATGCAAACAGGGAGCCACAGAGATTTCCAAACAGGGTTGATAAGCCCTTATAGAGCACGTTAACAACCGGACACTTTTGTGCTTGACAGGCTGAGTCAGGAGGTATATATTAGAGCCCAGACTATTGTAGGAGGGATTATCATGGACTGGGTCAACATGCGTTTCAGTGCTGCCTGGGCAGCTAAGAGGCAGGAACGGCTTGAAGCGGTCTTGGGTAAGGAGAAGTATCGTGATCTAGAAGCGGTCGTTCTGTGGGGTCTTGGAGCCCGAGTTCAAGATGTCCAGGCTGTGCGGGGTTTGGGGAGGTCGAGTCTGTATGAGCACATAGCTAAGGTGCTGGATGGTCAGGTGCTTTCCGAATTGGCAACGGATGGGGGTGACGATGAGGTGGCGGAGGCGTCTATTGAGCCAGCTTTGGCTACACGGATAGTGGAGTTATTGGTTGGGCAGTGTCTGAGCGCTGGGGAGATTCGAGATCGGCTTGGGGAGCAAGACGGGACCCGGCTCAGCGATAGGGAGGTGGCTTTCTACCTGAGTGATGCTGGGTTGGAAGGCTATGAGGGGAGTAGGTATCGGGATCAGGCTTTGCCGGGAGCTAAGGAGGCAGAACTGGGCACCTTTACCCGCTATGCTGTTCATCTCTTGTCCATTCCGGCTTTGAATGCTCTGGGCTATGAGCGGGTGATGCCGCTTCTGGACGTGACCAAGCCGAGGGGTTATTACAGCCATTTTCTGCGTATCAATACCATCCTTCTGGGGCTTTCGGCTGGCAAGAGACGGCTGTATCATAACGGAGAACTGGTAGAAGACGAGTTTGCTACGATGTTGGGTAGCGACCGTTATCCCAAGCGTAGTGACCTGCACGCCTACCTGGACCGTATTGTCGAGCGTGACCAGGCTGAAGCTAAGGCTGGGGTGCCACAAGCTGAGCGGGTGGTAGCCCGTTTCACTCAGGAGAGCCAAGAGGCGTTGGCTAAGGCTGCTGGGTTAGGAGCGGGGAAGGAAGTTTACCTAGACACGCACACCATCGCCCTGCACACTGAGAAGGCGGTAGCACAGACAAAGCACGGCATCTGGAATCGGGTGGTCAAAGCCTTAGTCAAGATGCGTAGCATCAGTGCCACACATCCGGGTCGGGCATTGACCTTCAGCTTGGAGCAAGGGGATGTTTCCCTAGTCAGCCATGTAGAAGGGGCTATCAAGGGTGTAGAATGTGCCACCGGGGAGCAGGTAGAGATGGTAGGGGTGGATCGGGGGGCTTTTTCGCAGGAGGTACTGGAAGCCTTCGACGGAAGCGATACCGGTCTAGCGGTGTGGGCTGGCGAGACGACTGTCCTGCGGCGAGAGGTGGCTGCAATACCCAAGAGCACCTTCGTAGATGGCGAATACGAGAGCATCCGCCGGTCTGATGGCAAGAAGGTAAGGCGGCTGAAGACCCGCCTAGCTGACATACCGGGGATGGTCATCAACAGTCGAGGCTATCGTTGCCGCACGGTAGTAGTTGAAGATGTTCGTAACGGTCATCGGGCAGCTTTGCACGCTGTGGGTCAGCCTGCTCAACGACAGTCAGCCCAAGAGCTTCTATCTTTCCTACGAGGCAAGCAATGGGTAGAAGAAGATTTCAAACAGGGCCGGGCCTGGGGCTCAGATGCCTTCTGCGGAGGTAAGATCACCCAGGGGTTGCGGCGAGAGAAGCCCGTTGAGAAGGAAATCGAGGGGTTGATGCTAAAAGCTCGAAAGCTGAAGCGACGTTGGAAGGAGAACATAGCTGAGGAAGGGATAGTAGTCGCCCGTTGGCAAGCTGGCGAACTACGCAAACGACACCTGAACGACCTCCTCAAGGGTATCCGACGCCGCCGAAAGCAGATCGAAGCCGATTGGAAAGAAGCAGAAGGGTTGATCTGTTGGGGTCGGACAGGCATCGTCCCCAAGAGCCAGATACGCTGGGTAGTAGACACACGCAAGATGACACTCTTGGCACAGTTTTTGGACTTCATCCGTCAAGCCCGACGAGATACCCTGACGCAGTTGAGACAGTGTATGGAGCAGGCCCTCGTCGAGGAGACTGTCGCCGACCGAGGTGGGATCGTCGAAAAGCAAGAGCTTCAGTTCATCCAAGGCGAAGTTCAAAAGGCGGTGAAGAGCCTGCCGTGGGGACAGTTGAGTGTTCGCTTGTTTGACCAAGGTGGGTGGATACGAAAGGACGCCGAGACACGTGTGATGCATGTAACCCTAAAGTCCTTTGGCCCCCGCCTGGTGCAGAAAGCCTGTGAACGGTTGTGTGATCATCTGAACTCCCTGGCAGCCGTGATGCACTGCGAGGATGGTGATTACACACTGCACTATGCCTGTCAGCCGAGGCCGCCTAGTTGAAAAAGTGTCCGGTAGCTACCCAGTCCTGTTCTGGACTCTTGGAAATCTCTGAGCCAATGAATAGCCGATTGTTGTTGATTGACCAATAATCAGTAACCAGTAACCATTTAACTATCTAACTGAGGCCTGGTCATAATTAATCAG
>DTZC01000128.1 GCA_012961565.1 Dehalococcoidia bacterium | reverse complement strand
GGTTCTTCATGTGCTGTGTGGCTGCAGGTTGTTGGTGCGCTGGATTACCTTTCAACATGCTGAGTTCAGTCCTGATGCAAGGTTCTGGTTATATTACCATTACCTAATCTATGGTTCAAATTGCCTTTTTGTTCCGTTTTGCCTACAATATTCTGCAACGGGTATTGGATTGACCACATCCCAACAATGCAACTCCAGAATGGGGAAATATGAGTAAGTTCATAGAAAAGCTGAAACGAGCCTATTTAGGTCCGACTCATTCTATTGGCTTCCGCAAGTCCCCAGAGGCGGAAAATCCACCTGTGCTGCTAATAGCTAGTCTAATGGGGGCAAATCTTGCGCAGGCTGAAGCGATGGCTGCTGAAATGGATAGTGCTATTGTGAGCAGTGCTGATGTCAATGCCAAGGATTTCGGTCAATTGGTTAAGGTTATTGGTGATGTGCCCTTGGGGCTGCTGGTTGAGAGCACTGATAAAGGAGACATTGCTAAACTGATTGAATTCGGCAGCGACTTCGTCGTCTTCGACTTGAAAACGCCTTTCGAGGCAGTAAACAAGGAGAACATGGGAAAGATACTCAAGATAGAACGTTCGCTGGACCAAGGTCTGGTGAAGTGCATACACGGATTACCGTTGGTGGTTGATGGTGTGATGGTGGCCGGAGAAGAGCCTCTGATTACTATCGAGGCTTTGCTCACATACCAGCGTGTTGCTGAGCTTTTAGACAAGCCGCTGTTGGTGACTCTAGGGACATTACCAACTAAGGGTGAACTTCAAGCTTTGTATGAAGCTGGAGTTAATGGGCTGGTGTTACCCGGAGGGTTAGCTGTTGAGGTATTCGCTGACTTGAGAAAGTCGATGGCCGAGCTGTCTGCCACCGTTAAGCGAAGGACCAGGTCGGCTGCGTTGCTACCTCGAGCTGGCGGCGAGCTGGTAGTAGAAGCTGGCGGGGAAGAAGAGGAGGAAATTTAGGCAGTTTCCCGATGACATCGAGCCTTGGCTTGTTCCTGCTTTCAGCCGCTGGCATATCCCTTTCTGGGGTCATGATGCCTGGTCCGCTTACTGCTGCGACTATAGCTAAAGGCTATGAGCAGCAGAAGGCTGGTATATTCATAGCTCTGGGGCATGCTGTTGTCGAGCTGCCATTGATTGCCCTGATCTATTACGGTTTTTCTCATTTCTTCATATCGCCACAAGTCAAAAGCGTTATCGGATTGACTGGAGGTTCGATGTTGGTTGTCATGGGTCTAATAGTGCTGCGGAATGTCAGGAAAACTCAGACTGAGGCTGTTGTTCTGCCCTATGGCTCTTTGGTCACCGGAGTGGTGTTGACTGGAGCTAACCCGTATTTCTTTTTATGGTGGGCAACTATCGGAGTGGCCTTGGTGATCACTGCCTCCAGTTTTGGCATGTTGGGGCTGCTAGTTTTTGCTGTGGTACATTGGTCATGTGACCTAGTATGGCTGCAGTTAATCTCAGTGAGTGTGTTCAGGACGAAACACTTGTGGAGTGAGAAAGTTCAGCGGTTTGTTTTTAGTATTTGTGCTGTTGCTCTGATGGGCTTTGGTGTTTGGTTTTGTGTTTCTGTTTTCATCTAGACGGCTTTTCAGCCTGAGCACATGCCCTGAACTGACTGGAAGTATTTGCCTTCAGTCCTTATAGCTGGCGCGATTACCATCTTTGTCTTGTGCATGTCCTTAATGGTGAGTGCGCCACAGATGCCCATCGCGGTGCGTAGAGCACCAATGAAGTTTTCAGTACCATCGGTGGTCGAGGTGGGTCCGAATAGAAGTTGCTCTAGAGGTGCACGGGTACCTGCTTTAATCCTTGTGCCCCGGGGTAGTGTGGGGTGGGAGTGCGCCATCCCCCAGTGATAGCCTTTTCCCGGAGCCTCTGCAGCTTGTGCCATGATTGACCCTAGCATGACAGCATCGGCTCCTGAGGCGAAAGCTTTGCACAAATCGCTGCCGGTGCGGATACCACCATCGGTTATTACTGCTACATATTTGCCAGTTTCCTTGTAATAGGCTTCCCGAGCAGCGGCACAGTGCATAGTGGCTGTTACTTGGGGAACACCTACGCCGATTACCTCTCGGGTGGTGCAGGCAGCCCCTGGTCCGACGCCTACCAGGACCCCGTCGATGCCGGTTCTCATCAACTCCAGGGCGGAGCTGAAAGTAACGCAGTTGCCTACTATAACGGGCATGGAGACCATCTGGCAGAGCTCGGAAAAGATAAGTCCCCGATAGCTCTTGGAGATGTGGCGTGCCGTGGTGACTGTGGACTGGACAACAAGTATATCGGCTCCTGCCTCCTTGGCAATCGGCGCCAGCCGTTTGGTGGTGGCGGGGATTAAGGAGACAGCGCAAATAGCGCCAGCTTGTTTTATGGTCTGAATGCGCTCACCGATGAGTTTTTCCTTGATAGGCTCAGAGTAAATTTTCTGAAGAAGCGAGGTGACTTTGTCAGCAGGCGCTTGAATTATTTGAGTCAGCACCTCCTCAGGTTTTTCATATCTTGTCTGAATTCCATCCAAATTGAGGACAGCCAGCCCGCCGAGCTTGTGCAGCAAGATGGCAAAATTGGGGTCAACTACCGCATCCATGGCTGCGGCTAGGACCGGTATGGAGAAGGTCAAATTCCCGATAGTGAAATCTATGTTCGTCTGGTCTGGATTGATAGTGATGTCCCCGGGCACAAGGGCAACCTCGTCGAAACCATAAGCCCGTTCCATTTCTTTAAACTTGGGGACAGTCATGTCTGTGTCTTTAGGTTATTGTGGTGAATATAACAAAGCCACAGGCTTAAAGTCAAGGTAAAGAGACAGGCTAGACCCTTTGTTTACAGTAAGATATAATTAGTGACTAAAGCGTGTCTGGTCTCTATGTCATAGCTACACCGATTGGCAATTTGGAAGACATTTCTTTGCGAGCATTGCGGTTGTTGAAGCAGGTGGAACTGATTGCTGCTGAAGATACTCGTACTACCCGCCAGTTGTTGAATGCTTATGGCATAAAGACGCCGCTGACAAGCTATCACCAGTACAACAAGCGGACTAAGCTTGGTTATCTTCTAGATTGCCTTGAGGAAAAAGATGTGGCTTTAGTCTCGGAAGCTGGTATGCCAGGACTGAGTGACCCTGGCTATGAGCTTATTGTGGCAGCTATTGAACGTGGCATTCCTGTGGTACCTGTCCCAGGTGCCTCAGCGGCAATTACCGCTCTAGTAATATCAGGATTGCCTACCAATCAATTTCTCTACCTTGGCTTCCTGCCCCGTCGCTCAGGAGCCAGGCGACGTCTTTTGCAGTCTGTTGCCGATGAGCCTTGGACATTGGTTGCTTTTGAAGCTCCACATCGGTTGCTGGAGACATTGGAGGATGCTCGGCAAATCTTGGGTGATAGGAATGTGGCAGTGGCCCGCGAGTTGACCAAGGTTCATGAGGAAGTGTTCCGGGGCAAGTTGAGTCAGGCCGTTACACATTTCGTTCAACCCAGGGGTGAGTTCACTCTGGTTATTGAGGGTAAGATTCCTGTAGAACCGGTGATAAATGAACAAATCGAGAAAGAATTGTTCAGGCTCCATCAGCAGGGGACCGGAGCTAAGCGAGCGGTATCTTTGTTGTCACAAGCCAGTGGCATATCGAAGAAAGCACTTTATCAGGCATGGCTGAGGTTAACTCAAGGGGCTTGAGATGAATCGTGGCTGTATTGCGATAGGTGAAATCAAATGCGATGGTTGCCAGCGGCTCATAGAACACGGGCAGAGGTATCTGCTCATGGAGGGGGATGGGGGTGAGAAGTTTCGTTTCTGCGTTGACTGCTGCTTGAGCAAGGGCCATGCTGCTTATGTGAAAGAAAAGGGCGAGCAGGTGCTGACCTTTTTCCCCACGCGCGTGAATTCGCAAGCTGAGCAGCAAGGTTCTAACCGAGAGGGCAAGATTGGCTGAACATATTTTCATTGGTGTTGCCTGGCCTTATGCCAATGGCTCTCTGCATTTAGGGCACATTGCCGGTGCTTACTTGCCGGCAGATATTTTTGCCCGCTACCACCCGCTGAAGGGCAACAAGGTACTAATGGTCTCCGGCAGTGACCAGCATGGCACGCCAATTACCCTGCGTGCTGAGCAGGAGAGCAAATCGCCCCAGGAGATAGTTTCTCGTTACCACCAGGAATTCCTCGACTGCTGGCAAAAACTGGGCATCTCTTTCGATTTGTTTACTACCACGGGAACGCTCAATCACACGCAGGTAGTCCATGACATTTTCCTTAAACTGCAGGACAGAGGGTACATTTACCGGGACACTGTGCCCCAAGCCTATTGCCCCAGGTGCCAACGTTTTCTGCCTGACCGCTACGTCGAAGGTACCTGTCCTTATTGCCATTATCCGCAAGCACGCGGCGACCAGTGTGATGAATGCGGGCGCACTATGAGTCCTGGCGATTTGCTCGACCTCCGTTGCCGCCTTTGTTCTACCTCCCCCCACTTTGAGGTCTCCGAGCATTTCTTTTTCCGTCTTAGTGCCTTCAGAGATAGACTGAAGGAATGGATAGCAGGGCAGAGTCACTGGCGGCAAAACGTGCTCAATTTCACTATAGGTATCCTAGAGGGTGGACTTAAGGACCGGGCGATAACTCGTGACATAGACTGGGGTGTGACTGTGCCTCAGGCAGGCTTTGAACGCAAGCGTATTTATGTGTGGTTTGAGGCTGTAATCGGCTACTTGTCCGCAAGTAAGGAGTGGGCAAGGTCACACAGCGATGATACAGCATGGCAGCCTTTCTGGGGTGGTGAGGCAAAAGGCTTCTATTTTATCGGCAAGGATAATATCCCTTTTCACACACTTATCTGGCCGGCGATGCTTATGGGATACGAAAATTTGAACCTCCCCTACGACGTTCCAGCAAATGAGTTTCTTACTATTGAAGGAAAGCGACTTTCTACCAGCCGTAACTGGGCGGTATGGCTTCCAGACTATCTGCAGCGCTATGACCCTGATGCACTGCGTTATCTGCTGTCCATTAATATGCCAGAAACGGGGGATGCTGATTTCTCTTGGCGCGAGTTTCTGCGCCGGAATAATGATGAACTGGTGGCAACGTATGGCAATCTGGTTCATCGAGTACTTACCTTCACACAGCGCAATTTCGGAGGGGCTGTTCCACCGCTTGGTAAACTTGACAGTCAAAGTCAGAGGTTGCTGGTCAGAGCTCAGGAAACACTGGATGATGTTGACCGGCTTCTTTACCGTTGCCATTTCAAAGAGGCGATCAAGACGGCTATGGCATTAGCTCAGGAGGCTAACCGATATCTTGATGAAAAATCCCCCTGGAAAACAATCAAGGAAGACGAGAGCACTTCAGCCACTGCTATTTTTGTAGCCTTGTCGGTGCTTTCTGCCCTGAAAACGGTTCTTTATCCGTTTCTACCTTTTAGCTCGAGCCGCCTTCACGGTTATCTTGGCTTTGATGGTAGTATTGAAGCTGCTGGTTGGCGAATCCAGTCACCAGTGCCAGGGCAAAAGCTACTGTTTCCCGAGCCGCTATTCCGCAAGTTGGATGAAAGTATCGTCATCGAGGAGACCAGCCGTTTGGGGATTCAAGAGTAAAAAGTGGAACTCAACGACATTTATAGACTTATTGAGGATGAGCTGGAGGAGGTAGAGCAGAGCTTGGAGGTGGTGGCAGATGTTGATTCACCACTGTTAGCTGAACTGCTCAAATACACCCTGAAAGGTGGTGGCAAGCGGATCCGCCCGGCACTCACCCTGCTTGCTGGAAAGTTTCACCTCTATGACTCTGCTTTACTTATTCCTATGGCAGTAGCTATAGAGCTTTTGCATACTGCTACTTTGGTTCATGACGATATCGTGGATGGCTCACCGGTCAGGCGTGGCAAACCAACTGTCAGCCGCGCTTGGGGCGAGAATAAAGCTTTACTCCTCGGTGACTATCTTTTTGCTAAAGCGGGCAGCTTGGCAGCAAGCACGGGAAATTTGAGAATAATAAAGCTTTTCTCTCAAACATTGATGGCTATTTCCAGCGGCGAACTGGCACAGATCAGTGTTTCCTTTGATTTGCCAGGAGCTCGTGAGTGCTATTTCAACTGGATAAGTGCCAAGACCGCGTCTCTCTTTGCCACAGCTACCGAATCAGGAGCTGTATTGAGCAGGTCCCCTGAGGCAACAGTCCAGGCACTTAAGGACTACGGTCACAACTTCGGCATGGCTTTTCAAATTGTGGATGATGTTCTGGATTTTATCGGTGAGGAAGTCGAACTTGGCAAACCTGTGGGGTCTGATTTAGGCGAGGGCATAGCCACACTGCCATCGATACTTTTTTTGGAGTCTCACCCCGAGGATAGCTTGATAAGAGGTGTTTTTGGGAAGCGGAATGCTGAAAGCGTACCCCTGGCTGTGGATGCAATTCGACGGTCACCGGCCATAGATGAGTGTCTGGCTCTGGCTTCGGATTTCTGTGCCCGTGCCTGTAGGGCTCTGGATAAGCTTCCTGATAATAACTTCCGCCAAGCCTTGCTTGACCTTGCCAGTTATATTGTCCAGAGGCACAGATAACCTTGGCTGAAGAGCGTTCAGCAACAACTTATTCCTAATACATCTTAATTCACCGGTGCAGCCTCGACCCTTCGGGGTCGAGTTCCCACGGTTAAAACTTCGGCGTTACAAGCAAAAAATGCCCACTGAAGCCTTATAGCTACATTAGTAGACAGTCTCTGTTGTTTTTGTGCTTGCGGAAGGTGATGTCATCAGGAGGCTGGAGTCGCTTCCAGCGAAGGGACTGGTTTCTCAAACAGTGCCTTGAATTCTGCCTCTTCGATGGTCTCTTCGGCTTTGAGGCGCTCGGCAATTAGCTTGAGTCTTTCCCTGTTCTCGGTAAGTATTTTCTTGGCGGTATTATAGGCATGCTGAATAAGAGCTTTGACCTCTTCGTCAATTTCCTCGGCTACCTTCTCACTGTAGTTACGCTGTTCGTGGATTTCACGACCCAGGAAGACAAGCTCTTCCCGTTTGCCAAAAGTCCTCGGTCCTAGTTTACTGCTCATCCCGTATTCGGTTACCATCTTTCGAGCCAGACTGGTTGCCTGTTCCAAGTCGTTCTGTGCTCCAGTGCTCACCTCGCCGAAGATAATCTCTTCAGCAGCTCGCCCGGCTAAGCTTACCGCCAGTCTATCCTCAAACTGGGAGTATGTCCATAAATATCGGTCTTCGGTAGGTAGAAAGCGGGTCCAGCCTCCCATTATCCCTCGAGCCACAATGGATATTTTGTGCACCGGGTCAGCGTTGGGCAGCATTTTGGCGACCAGGGCATGACCAGTTTCATGATAGGCGATGATTTCCTTTTCCTTTTGACTGATTATTCGCCCTTTCTTTTCTGGACCGGCGATAACACGGTCGATGGAGTCCTCAAGTTCCTTCATGCCAATCTCTTTGAGGTTACGTCTGGCTGCCAGGATAGCTGCCTCGTTAATCAGATTGGCTAAATCGGCGCCACTGAAACCAGGGGTCTGTCTAGCTATCACTTCTAAATCGGCGTCTTTGGCTAGTGGCTTGCCTTTGGCGTGGACCCGAAGTATGGCTTTGCGACCGTTCAGGTCTGGCTGGTCGATGACCACGTGGCGGTCAAAGCGTCCGGGGCGCAGTAATGCTGGGTCGAGGATATCTGGGCGATTTGTTGCCGAAAGGACGATGACATTGGTGCTGCTGTCGAAGCCGTCCATTTCTACCAGTATCTGGTTCAGTGTCTGCTCTCGTTCGTCATGACCGCCGCCCAGACCGGCACCGCGATGTCTACCTACAGCATCAATCTCGTCGACGAAGACAATGCATGGGGCATTACGTTTTGCCTGGTCAAAGAGGTCTCTCACCCTGGAAGCGCCGACACCAACAAACATCTCCACGAACTCGCTGCCGCTGATGGAGTAAAATGGGACTGCAGCCTCGCCGGCAATCGCCTTGGCTATCAATGTCTTCCCACAGCCCGGGGGCCCTATTAGCAGTATGCCCCGGGGGATGCGCGCTCCCAAGGCAATGAACTTCTGGGGTGATTTAAGGAATTCCACTATCTCTTGGAGTTCAGCCTTAGCCTCATCAACCCCGGCGACATCGGCGAATGTGATTGTAGGCCTGTTGCCAGATGTCAGCCGTGCCCGACTCCTGATGAAATTGAAGGCTTGAGTATTGGCTCCACGGGCGGAGCGGAAAAGGAAGAATAACAGGGCGCCAAACAAAAGTAAGGGGATAAAGCTGATAAGCAGGCTTCCCCAATCAAAGCCACCGGCTTTGACCAAGAATTTTATGCCGCCCTCATTGAGTTCTATGCCAGCTTCTTTTAGCGTGTCGATAAGTTCCTTGGTACTGCCGATAAAAGAGGATTCGACTACCTTGATATCATCCTTAAGTCCGATGATAATATTTCCTTGCTGCTGAATGGTGTCTATTTCACCATTCTTAGCCTGCTCGATAAAGGTGTAGAAATCTACCGTCTCTGGCTTTTTGGAGGTGGGCAGGAAGCTAAATGCCAGAGCTATTATGGCAACCAATATCAGCAGGTAGAATAGACTGCCTTGCCACCACTTCGGTTTCATTTCTATTTCCTCAACCATATTATATACCAAATGCCAGCAAATATGAAAACGCAAACTAGCACAACATTAGTTGCGCTCGTTCAGATAGATCCGAGACACTATAATAGTGTCATTATGAAGATAGTTAATGGACTAATC
>DTZC01000127.1 GCA_012961565.1 Dehalococcoidia bacterium | reverse complement strand
GGTTGGCACCATGGGCGCAATATTTGCCGTTGAGGAGGGAATTTTAGGTGGTGCTATTGCTGCGCAGCTTGGCTGGACGCCGCTTGTTGCCTTCGCCTTTATGGTGTTCTGCCTGCTCTATGTCCCGTGCGTTGCTGCTATTGGCGTCATCCGGGGTGAGACTAACTCTTGGAAGTGGGCCGGGTTTGCTGCTCTGTACACTACAGTAGTCGCTTGGATTGCCGCCACCTTGATTTATCAAGTCGGAAGCTTGTTCATGGGATAAAATGAGGCAACACCACTCCTGTTCTATTCTGAGCAGGTACCTTTGACTTGGACAAAATGTTTCTTAGGTACATTTCTCTGACAATCATTGGAAGGCTAGCTCACTGATGATACTGATAGCCATAGATGATTTTATTATCTGCGAAGTTCGACCACACACCAGTCCATTTTGTTGCCCTGATTCAAGTGATAATTACTTTGTTATCCCAGTCTTCGATGAGTTTTCAAATCAGCCAGACTGAGAGGGGCATTGCACTAGGGGTTCTGTTAAGTAGTGTAGAATAGCACCAGTATCAGATGTTGCTTCTCAATGTTAGAATCAGACGCCTTTGAACAAATGCCTTCCTTCGTTCTTTGGTTTATGTCTTGGGAAGGCCAGAAGAAGGGCAGCTAAAGGTTACATTCGAAGCTCTGGACCAGGCTTTTTATCCTGGCTGCGGCTCCTTCTAAGGGCAGGAGCTGTGACTCTTTCTCGCTACGCCACTTTACCTCGATGCTCTGGCTCTGCAATGTGCGCGGGCTTATGGTCAAGCGCAGTGGTATTCCCAGAAGGTCAGCGTCGTTGAACTTAACGCCGGGGGACTGGTCGCGGTCGTCAAAAAGCACCTCTACGTTTTGGCTCATAAGGTCTTGGTAGAGCCTTTCTGCTGTTTGGGCAATATCTCGATTCCCCAGGCGCAAGGGGCAGAGATAGACCTGATAGGGTGCAATCGATAACGGCCAGATAATACCTCTGTCATCGTGGTTCTGCTCTACCGCAGCAGCTAGCAGTCTGCCCAGCCCAATGCCATAGCAGCCCATTATTATCGGTCGCTGTCTGCCATTTTCGTCGAGGAAAAAAGCCCCCAGTTTTTCACTGAGAAAGGTGCCTAGCTTGAAGACGTGCCCTACTTCGATCCCGTGGCTGGAGAGGAGCTTGCTGTGGCACTTCGGGCAGCTGTCTCCGGGACGGGCGAGAGCAATGTCTGCCATAACGTCGGTGGTGAAATCCCGGGACGGATTTACGTTTCGCAGGTGGGTATCTGACTTATTGGCACCAGCGATGAAATTAGAGCCCAGCGTGATGGAGTCATCAGCAACAATTTTTATCCCTTTTATGCCAATGGGTGAGGCTGAGCCAGCCACCAGTCCGGCTGCTTTTACCTCGGTCTCTGTTGCCAGGCGCAACTCAGAGCATTTCAGCAAGTTCTTGAGTTTTGTCTCATTAACCTCAAGGTCCCCTCTTATTACTACGAAAACGAGCTTGCCATCGGCGGAATAAAAGACTGCTTTTAGAGTGTGGCTCTTGGGCACGCCGACAAATTCGGCTACCTCTTCAATAGTTTTGATGTTGGGAGTTGGTATTTCTTCTAACGGTGCCGGGTCTTCCTTTTTGAGTTCCGATTTGATGTTCTGAGCCTTTTCTGCGTTGGCGGCATAATCGCAACTTGAGCAGTAGATGATTTCATCTTCACCGGTTTCGGCGATGAGCATGAATTCGTGGGACTCCTTACCACCTATGGCACCGCTGTCGGCTTCCACCAGTACTGCAGGGAGGCCACAGCGAGTGTAGATATTTTTGTAAGCTTGAATCATTTTCTGGTAACTGTTCTCCAAGCCTGCCTCGTCGGCATCGAAGCTGTAAAGGTCTTTCATGATGAATTCGCGGACACGCAGCAGACCACCTCGAGGTCGTGGTTCATCGCGGAACTTGTTCTGTATCTGATAGAGGAGGAGGGGAAGGTCACGATAGCTCTGAACATAGCGGCGGACGAGCATGGTGATGACTTCTTCATGAGTGGGACCTAAGGCTAATTTATGTTCCCTGCGGTCGGTGACGGTGAAAAGTGTTTTGCCGAAGGAAGGATATCTTCCTGATTCCTCCCAGAGTTCGAAAGGCTGGAGTGCCGGCAGCATTAACTCCTGTCCTCCGGCTTTGTTCATTTCCTCCCGGATAATCTGCTCGATTTTGCGGAGCACGCGCCAGCCCAGAGGTAAGTAGGAATAGATACCAGCAGCCACTTGCTGAATCATCCCTGCCCTCAGTAGTAGCTGGTGGCTTGCGGTATCAGCTTCTGAAGGTACTTCCTTCAGTGTCTTACCAAAAAGCCTTGAGAATCGCATGTTTCATTCTCCGAGTCAGCCTGGAGCGTGTGTGGAATGTCTGCCATCCGCTATTCTATACCAAATGGCGAACATTTGTCAGTTAGCTCGAAAGTTGAGACTGTTTAGCAACAACCCGTTCTTGATGCATATTAATCCACCGATGTAGCCTC
>DTZC01000126.1 GCA_012961565.1 Dehalococcoidia bacterium | reverse complement strand
GGCGATTGCCTATAAATTTCCTGCTGTTCAGGGTGTTACCCGTCTGCTGGATATCGGCATTAACGTAGGGCGGACAGGCAGTCTCAACCCCTATGCCATTCTGGAACCGGTTCAGGTAGGTGGGGTGACTATCAAGCATGCGGCACTGCATAACGAGGAGGACATTCACCGCAAGGACATCCGTATCGGCGATTGGGTGGTGGTGCAACGAGCGGGGGAAGTGATACCCGAGATAGTGGAACCAATTCTCAGTCGGCGTAGCGGTACAGAGAAGGTCTTCCACATGCCCAGGACCTGTCCCGTCTGTGGTGCTGAAGTGATTAAACCTGAGGGCGAGGCAATGCACCGCTGTATCAATGCTGCCTGTCCCGCCCAGGCACTGGAGAGAATTAAGCACTTTGTCAGCCGTGGTGCCATGGACATAGAAGGAATCGGCGAGAAGATGTCCCAGGCTCTGTTTGAGGCTGGCATGGTTAGGGATGTGGGTGATATCTACTATCTCACCCGGGAGCAGCTTCTGAAGCTGGAGAGAATGGCAGATAAAAGCGTTACCAACATACTCAACTCTATTGAGCAGAGCAAGGACCGCTCTTTGTCCCGGGTCATCTTCGCCCTGGGCATAACTCACATCGGTGAAGAGACTGCAGAGCTGCTGGCTGAGCACTTCACCAGCATCGACGACCTAGCCCGGGCATCGAAAGAACAACTCTTGGAACTCCCCTCCATCGGTCCCAAGGTTGCTGATAGTATACTGGCTTTCTTCCGCCAGGAAGAGAATAAGAAGATTATCCAGAAACTGAGAGGTGCTGGGGTTAGGCTTGAGGCAGAAAAAGTTGAAGCGAAAGAGCAACCCCTGGCGGGTCTCGAGTTCGTTATCACCGGTAGGCTGGAAGCTTTTACCCGCCAGGAAGCTGAGGCTAGAATTAAGACTCTGGGCGGTAAAGCCAGTTCGGATGTCACCAGGAAGACCAGTTACCTGGTGGTCGGTGCCGACCCCGGCTCCAAACTAGCCCGAGCCCAGGCACTGGGCACAAAGACACTTACCGAAGCTGAGTTCTTGGAACTGCTGAGGGAAGCAGAAGAAGGGTGTTAGTCCTTCAGGCAGTGTGAATATGGCTGCAATTCTACCTCGTTTATGATTCTGTATCCTTGCTAGGTGCAGCGTGTAAAGAGAGGGCCGACAGGTACTTTGAAACTGATTGTTGGCCTGGGCAACCCGGGCAAGACTTATGCTCGCAACCGCCATAATGTCGGTTTCCGTTGTATAAGCTATTTGGCCCGGCTCCATTCTATCCCTGTAAAGCGGCAGCGGTATCGGTCGCAGGTGGGCAGCGGTGCCATAGCAGGTGTTGAAGTGTTGCTGGTTAAGCCGAGGACTTTTGTTAACCTCAGTGGCGAGGCAGTCAGCCGGCTGATGCGAAGCTATGGCATCCCGGTGGGCGACCTGATTGTCATCTATGACGACTTGGATTTGCCTCCGGGCAAGCTCCGCCTGCGTGTCGGCGGCAGTGCTGGGGGACACAAGGGAGTAAGCTCCATAATCTCGGCTCTGGGGAGCAAAGACTTCTGCCGCATCAAGATAGGTATCGGGCGACCGGTGAAGGAAGACGGCACGCCCATCACCGATGAAAATGCCGTGGTTCGTCATGTCCTGGGTGACTTTACCCCTCAGGAAGAGAGGCTGATCAAGCCGGCGGTTGCTAGAGTTGCCCAGGCTGTGCGGTGCATCCTGACCGAAGGAATCACCGCAGCCATGAACAGGTTCAACTGAGCCTGCGAGAGCACGGCGACACGATTTCCCTCCTCTCTGTCTAAGACCAATCTTTATTCGTCGATTACATTCCGCACCCGTAGTTTCTTAGAGTTCACTCCGCCTTTTTCTTATTGTGCTACTAGGGATTATCCAGCTCCATCATCATAATCCTTGACTTCAACCTCCAGATGAACTCATAGGCTATACTCGTTGCTATCCTCCCGCCATCCGGGCTCCACGAATTATCAGAGACGATGGTGCGTTTGCCTATGTATTCAGGATGTCCTTGCTCATTAAAATAAGTCGATCTTATCTTGTTCGAACCATCAGCTTCCATAATCCACGACTCCGTGTTAATACCAGGAGAGAACCCCTAATGTTCTGGCAAAAGGTACTGGCACTGCTATTCCTTTCCTCATCAAATATAAACCGATAGCGTGTACTATTACAAACAGAGAGCAGGCACACCCTTTATGGTATTGCACCAAAGGCTAGATTGTGCCAGCCTGCGGCGTTAAAGCTCTGCGTATTTGCTGCCTGCTAAAGAGACTGTTTAGCAACAACCCGTTCTTGATGCATATTAATCCACCGATGCAGCCTC
>DTZC01000125.1 GCA_012961565.1 Dehalococcoidia bacterium | reverse complement strand
CGGATGGTTATAGTGGGCAACAATCTAAGTTTGTAACAATAATTGAGAAAGAGGTTTGAAAAATGTGTCGGTATTGTGTGGAGTATGGAGGGGGTACCAAGTGGTACCTTAATCCGGAGAACTACCGTGATGAGCTTTATACTTCGGGGATTCATGAACCGACTACCAGAATGCTGGGGGGTGTGCTTAAGAATACCTTTGAGGTAGGTGCCATGTCGAATGTTGATTTTATGGCGCCGGACCTATACTACTCGGACAGCCTGAGCATGGCTCTGGAGCAAGTAACAGCTCACGGTGGTCAAATCGTGCCGCTGGAAGATGCGCTCAAGATAATTGACCTCTGCCATGGACCTTTTCTGCTGGCACACTGTGCCTGCCGCCGCTACTTCGGCAGGAAAGACGTCATTCGCTGTCTCTATTTCTGGCCGACGGTGGAAACTGCTTTGAAAGAGAGACCCTGGGAAACAGATTCACGGGTTATCTCCAAGGAGGAGGCAAAAGAGTTCGAGAGAGAATGTGACAAGCAGGGTTTCTTACATTCCATCTGGCATGCTGGCGTTGATTCTGACGGCATTCCCCCCATAGTTATATGTCACTGCACCGCCACGGATTGCATCCCGACGAGGTTCAGATTGTCCTATGGAGTGATGAATGCCCAGCGTAAGGGGGAGTATGTGTCAGTAGTCGACCCGGTGAAGTGCCGCGAGGGATGTAAAGACTATCCGGTGTGCATGCAGCGCTGCCAGTTTGGAGCTATGAGGTATTCTCCCGCTGACCACGTGGTGTACATCGACCCTCAAGCCTGTTTTGGCTGTGGACTGTGCCGCGCAGCCTGTAATTACGGGGCAATAAGGCTGGTGGACCGATTATCGTTTCCCTCTCTGGTAGATACCTGGTGAACTGAAAAGCGGCTGCGATAAAAAGGAGGGACAAGATGGAATACAGACATATAACACCGAGACCGACTATCACTGTGGATGAAGAGGCATGCGGGAATGCCATATTATGCCTGAAGTGTGTCAAGGCTTGTCTGGATACCGGTCACAATTGTATTGGCTTCATGAATACCGAGGCTCCACCGGTGGGGGAGAACGCCCCCAAGAGGCTGGAGGATATTCCACATCGAATAGTCTTTTCCGGTATGGTGAATTGCAACGGCTGCGGCAAATGCATTGAAGTCTGTCCCAAGGGTGCCCTAACGCTGACGATGCCTGAGCCACAGGTGCCAGCAACCAGAGTCCAGCGTTCCGACATCGTCTTTTGTGGCACGCTCCGGGATGGTACCAAGGTATTTCCTAGAGATTGAACCTGTTGGTGCCGGATAGCGGCGGGGGCTGCAGTCTTGCAGATATAGTGGGAAAGGACAACGGCATATCAAACTGTAAAGGTGCGCGATATTATGGTCAAGGCGGAACAACTGCGGTTACTGGCAGCGGTGTATCTTTCTGGTATGGGGTACTATGTGGAGGTGCTGCCCGAAATGCCTGACAGCGATGCTCAGCCCGATGTCATCGGAGTAAAGCCGAGGTTGAAGGAGGTCAAGCTGCGCATGGAGAGAGGAGGGGCACCAGCCGGCATCGTTTATCTGCTGCTGGACAATGAGTGGAAATCTACGCAGACGATAGTGGAGAGAACCGGGTTGGATGAAGGTTTTGTCACAGCGGTGTTGCGGGATAGTGAGCTGGATGGCTGGGTAAAAAGCAGGGTGGGGTCAGATGGTATGGTCTGGTGGAAGGTCGATGGCTATCGTGCCCCGGCTGGTGAGTGTGTCATGTTGTGCTGTGGGGCTGAAGACCCGCTGGGTGCTTTAGATATGCTGGAAAGATTGAAGGGTTGTTTCCATAGAGGTTATCTTCTTTTCCCTTATCAGGTGGATGGGAAGTTTCTGGACGATTGCCTGCAAAGGGACATCGGTGTTCTGGTCTTTGATGCCAGGATTGCCTCTTTTACCGAGGCTTTGCCAGCCAAGCACCTTAAGGTGGAGAATCTCAAAGCCTATTCTTCTCTGTGCGAGAAGATAGTGGTCGATAACTGTGCCTTTCGTAGCGGTCAGTTGTGGTGAAAGATTGTCGGCCGCCTTTATTGACTTAGCCCAAAGTAGTAGAATTGAGCGGGGGGTGAGAATGAGCAGGGTGAAGTGATAAGTGACGAAAAGTGCCCACACAAAGAAAACTAACAAGAAGGAGGTAAGAAATGGCAATCAGGTATGGAACAGAGGAGTGGGTAAAGGCAGCATGTGAGGCAACCAACAAGAGTCAAGCTTACAAGGAAGCAGCCAAGAACTGGGAAGGCGACATGTACTTTATCGTCGAGCCTGAAGGGACGTTGAAGGAGAAAATTATCATGTATTTTGACCTGTACCACGGCGAATGTCGTGCTGCTTCTGTGGTCAAGGATGAGGCTGAGAAGACTCCGGCATATCGTTTCTGGGCTCCGCTGGGGATATGGCGCCAGATTCTGGAGAAGAAGCTCGACCCGGTGCAGGCAATGATGACCGGGAAGCTGAATCTTAAGGGTGACATGGCACAGATTATGAGGATGCCCAAGGCTGCTGTGGAGCTGGTGAACTGTATGCTTACATTCGAAACCGAGTTCCCCGAGTAATCGGTTTCAGCAATGACATGACACCCAAGCTGAATACAGGGTGATTCTGGGCTAACTCTAAATTTCTGAATTAAGGAGGCAGTTATGTGGTATTTTGTGGCTCCTGAGGTAGTTTATGGGCGAGACGCAATTACCCGCCTAAGTCAGTTGCAGGGGAAACTGGCTTTCATTGTCACCGATACCAATATGGTGAAGTTGGGCTTTGTAGACAAGGTCAAGGAGCAGTTGTCCCAGGCGGGGATAGAGAGCACCGTGTTCGATGCTGTCGAACCCGACCCCTCGGTGGAGACGGTGGAGAAGGGGATGGCGGAGATAAATAAGTGCAAGCCAGACTGGATAGTGGCGGTGGGTGGTGGCTCGGTTATGGATGCTGCTAAAGGAATGTCGGCGGGCTATGAGAGACCGGATGTCAGAGTAGAGGAGATAAATCCGTTTACCCCGCTGGGTCCCCGCACCAAGGCGAAACTGGTGTGTATTCCCACCACTTCGGGCACCGGTGCTGAGGCGACCTGGGGTATGGTGCTTACTATCACTGCTGAGCGAAGAAAGGGGAGCTTTGGCTGCCGTGATTGCACTCCTGACATTGCTATCGTCGACCCGGAGTTTGCTCTGGCGATGCCACCGGGGCTGACGGCACAGACGGGCATGGATGTGCTGACCCACGCTGTGGAAGGGTTTACCAGTACCTGGAAGAATGATTTCAGCGACGGTCTTCTGCTCAGAGCCATCCAGATTGTGTTCCAGTACCTGCCCAGAGCGTACAAAAACGGGCAGGACTGGGAAGCGCGGGAAAAAATGCACAATGCTGCCTGCATCGCCGGGATAGGATTTATAAACTCGATGTGTGCCCTGGCGCATGCCTGTGCTCACAGTCTGGGTGGTGTTTTCCATGTACCTCATGGCAGAGCAGTAGGGCTGTTTCTGCCCTATACCATCGAATTCATCGGAGATGCCCGTGAGGAGCTATGGGCGGAGATAGCTTATGCCATCAAGCGTGATGTTCCCGTGGGGAAAAAGGCTGCACCGATTTTAGCCCAGACGATTCGCGAGCTGGCCCGCAATGTCGGGGAACCGCTGAGCATTAAGGAGCTGGGTATTCCCCAGGATGACTTTGATAACTCGCTAGCCAAGCTGGTGGACAATGCCATGATGGACTTCCAACTGGTGACCACAGCCCGGGCGCCTAACGCTGAGGAGACAGAGAAGTTCTTCCGCTATGTTTATGATGGTAAATCAATAGACTTCTAGTGCTGGCTGAAGCAAGGAGACTTATTGTGCATTGATTGGGTGGGGGTGACACTGAACAAGTTTTACTCATGACACAGGTGGTGATGACGCCTGTGCGAAGGAGATTTATTTATCTACAATAGGGGCTAAAAATCAAAGAAAGGAGAGATAGAGATGTTCGGCTATATGGGGAAGGTTCTCAAGGTTGATTTATCCAAGTCGGCGATAGCGGAGGAAAGTCTGGATGAAAAGGCGTGCCAGATGTTTCTGGGTGGTAGCGGGCTGGCAACCAAATATCTTTTCGATGAGGTGCCTAAGGGTGCTGACCCGCTGGGACCGGATAACGCGCTGATATTTATGACTGGACCCCTAACCGGAACTGAGTCACCCAGTGCCGGGAGATACTCTATTGTGTTTAAGTCGCCGCTTACTGGCTTCTGGGGGGAGGCGAACTCAGGTGGCAACTGGGGGGTGTATCTGAAAAGCTCCGGCTTCGACGGGGTTGTCCTCAAAGGCGCCTCATCGCAGCCGGTCTACCTGGTGATTGATGATGGGAAGGCGGAGCTCAGGGATGCCGGTAGAATCTGGGGCAAGGGTGTTTCTGAGGCAACGCGGTTGCTCCAGGAAGAACTGGGTGAGGACTTCAATGTCGCCGCTATCGGCATAAGTGGTGAGAACCTGGTCAGGTATGCCTGTGTTGTCAACGATGTTCACCGGGCTGCTGGCAGGTGTGGTGGCGGTGCGGTGATGGGTTCGAAGCGTTTGAAGGCTATCGCTGCCAGAGGGACGAAGGAAATCAAGGTGGCAAATAAGGATGTTTTCTCCCAGGTCTCGAAAACGAACTATGACCTGGTCAATGAGAGCATGCTGAAGATTACCCTGGAGACCTATGGGACATCCATGGCCTGTGATATGGTGAATGTCAGGGGTGGCTTTCCCACCAGGAACTGGCAAACCGGTGTGTTTCCAGATATAGAGAAGATAAACGGGTTCACGCTGGCAGACACGCTGCTTGTTGATAATGATTATTGGAAAATAACAACGAACTTTTCTACATCACCATCT
>DTZC01000124.1 GCA_012961565.1 Dehalococcoidia bacterium | reverse complement strand
TACCGTTCCCCCTTCACCATCTGCACTAATTGTGGCCCCCGCTTCACCATAATAGAGGATATCCCTTACGACCGACCCAAGACCACCATGCGCTGTTTCACCATGTGCCCCCAGTGCCAGGCAGAATATGATAACCCTCTGGACCGCCGTTTCCATGCCCAGCCCAATGCCTGTCCCAGATGCGGTCCAAGGCTGGAACTGCTCGATGCTCAAGGAGTCCACATCGAGACTCAGGACGTTATTACTACTGCCAGCCAGCTTCTCAGGGAAGGCAAGATTGTAGCCGTCAAAGGTCTTGGCGGTTTCCTGCTCGCCTGCGATGCCACTGACGAGAGGACCGTCGAGCTGATGCGGCAGCGGAAGAGACGTCCCTTTAAGCCGCTGGCAATAATGGTTGCCGATATAGAGGAGGCGAGAAAGTACTGCCATGTCTCTGAAGCGGAAGGAAAGCTGCTCACCTCGCCGCAAAGCCCTATTGTACTGCTCTGCTGCAAGCCGCAGCACAGAATAAGCCGAGCGGTAGCACCGAACTTGAAGTACCTCGGCGTAATGCTGCCCTACACTCCTATGCACCATTTGCTACTTAAAGAATCAAAACTGCCGTTGGTAATGACCAGCGGCAATATCAGCGAGGAGCCGATTTGCAAAGATAACGATGAGGCGGTGAAACGGCTCTCGGGAATCGCCGATTATTTTGTCGTCCATAACCGCGACATCTATGCTAGGTATGATGACAGCGTGGCTTTTGTGGAAAGGGGTATTTCCCAGCTTGTGCGCAGAGCACGAGGCTATGCGCCTTATCCCATCCACCTGGGCTTCACCGCCAGGCCGGCACTCGCCTGCGGTGCTGAAGAAAAGAATACATTCTGCCTGACCAAGGATAATTACGCCTTTATAAGCCAGCACATCGGCGATATGGAAAATCTGGAAACCCTGGAACATTTCGAGAATACCATAGCACTGTACAAGAGACTGTTCCGTATCGAGCCTGAAGTCGTCGCTTATGACCTTCATCCCGAGTACCTTTCTACCAAGTATGCGCTGGAGCTAGGCAGCCAGTCTTCTCATCTCAAACTGGTACCCGTTCAGCACCACCACGCCCACATCGTTAGCTGCATGACCGAGAATAAGGTTGACTTCCAGGTTATTGGCGTAGCCTTGGATGGCACCGGCTATGGCAAAGATGGACATATCTGGGGGGGAGAATTCCTGGTGGCTGATTACAAAGGTTTCCACAGAATGGGGCATCTCGAGTATCTACCGCTGCCTGGTGGAGCATTAGCCATAAGAAAGCCATACCGCACCGCTGTAGGCTACCTTCTGAGCCTTCTCGGCGAAGGTTGGCTTGATTCCTCTAGGCTGGCTTTCCTAAGGGAAGTCGACCCTATTGAAATCGAACTCATCGGGCAGCAGATTGAAGCAGGACTCAACTCACCGCTGACTTCGAGCATGGGAAGGCTCTTTGATGCCATTTCAGCCTTGCTGGGCGTGAGAGGTGAAATAGACTATGAGGGACAGGCAGCCATCGAGCTGGAAATGGTGGCTTATGAGGATAACGAAAGGGCTTATGATAGAAACTATCCCTTTTCTATAGCTAGGCACGATGGAGTAAACATCATTCAGCTCAAAGAGCTGCTTTCGGCAGTGGTCGAGGACTTGTGTCAAGGTATCCCCGTAGCTACAATTTCAGGCAAGTTCCACAGTACAGTAGCACAGATGATATGCCAGATGTGTCAACTGATAGCCGAAAGCACGGGGATAGACCAGGTAGCCCTGAGTGGCGGCGTTTTCCAGAACCGTCTGCTGCTGAGGAAGGTCATACCCTTGCTCCAAGGTGCTGGTTTTAGCGTGTTCACGCACAAGCAGGTACCATGCAATGATGGCGGT
The DNA here is from genome assembly GCA_012961565.1 of Dehalococcoidia bacterium. Classification (GTDB taxonomy): domain Bacteria; phylum Chloroflexota; class Dehalococcoidia; order GIF9; family UBA5629; genus DTZC01. Next base: position 3,196 of record DTZC01000124.1, on the reverse strand, counting down.
ATCTCGCTAGGTCAAGCCGTCATCGCCAATTTCACTTGAAAGGGAAAATCATGTGTCTAGCAGTCCCAGTACAAGTAGTATCAATAGAAGGCAATGAAGCAGAGGTGGACATCGGCGGTGTGAGACGCCGCATTAGCATTATGCTCACCCCTGAAGCCAAGGTCGGCGATTACGTTCTGCTCCACACTGGCTACGCCATAAACGTTATCGACGAAGCCGAGGCTCAAGAAACGCTGAAAATCCTGGAAGAGATAGCGAGTCTGGGTGATGAGGCAGAATAAGCACGGACTTTTTCTTGTCTTTTTTGCCGTGGCGGTGTGGCTGAGCAATGCTGCTGGCTGCGTTCCCATGCAGCCCGGCCAGGTTGAAGAGGACCGGTTTACCCAGCTTCACAGTCGGCTGGAGAGGCATATTCAGAAGGCGCGCAGCATAGCCCTGGAACTGGAAGACTTTACCTGGAAGGAATTCGCGGCAATTGGTCTGGAGGCACCGCCCAGTGAGGTGTGCCAGCTCGGTGACCGCGTCACCGCCAAAGGGTCGGTCGATGAAAGCAGCAGCTTCAAATGGATTCCCCTGCCCGAGATGCTACCGCGTCCGGAGTCAGCACGACCACTGGTGGTATATTGCGATAAGTGCCTGGAAATAGCAGAACAGGTCCGCCTGACGGTGCCTTCAGATAATACCACCATGTCTCAATGGCTGGAGCTGTGCCGCCGGCTTCAGTCATCACTCGCCGCTGCCGAGCATCTGGCTTCGAATTATAAGAACACCAATAACTACGTGCTTTCCAACGTCGGCAACAGCCTCAGCAATTCGGATGCCGCTATCGAGCGAAAACACCTGAAGAAGTTTCAAAACAAGTCGGCACAGTATCTAGAGCTGCTCGATGAATTCACACACAACCTGCAGCAAGCTAGGCAAGCCCTACTCCAGCTAGCCAACTGGCGCAATTGAGCGCGCCTATGGTATCGGAAAAGAGTATAGATGAAGTTCATTGATGAGTATCGCGATGTTGAGCTGGGCGGAAAGCTGGTAGCCAAGATAGAGCGGCTGTCCACTAGACCGGTCAGATTGATGGAGTTCTGTGGCGGGCATACCGTAGCCACCATGAGGAACGGTATCCGCCAGCTCCTGCCTGCCACCGTCGAGATGCTCTCCGGCCCCGGCTGTCCGGTCTGCGTTACAGCTAACGCTGACATAGACAAGTCAATCGCCCTTGCCTGTTTGCCTGATGTCATCGTTACCACCTTCGGCGATATGATGAAAGTCCCCGGCAGCTACTCCAGCTTGCAACGAGCCAGGGCGGAAATGGCTGATATCCGCATCGTCTATTCCACCCAGGACGCACTGCAAATCGCCAGGGATAACCCGGCAAAGTCAGTCATCTTTATCGGCATCGGCTTTGAGACCACCGCCCCGACCATCGCTGCCGCAGTCCTCCAGGCGGAACAGCAGAGAATAGAGAACTTTTTTGTCCTCTGCTTGCTCAAGCTGTGTCCCCCGATAATGAAGGTGCTGCTTGACCTCGGTGAAATCAAGCTGGATGGCATTGTCTGCCCGGGGCATGTCAGCGCCATAATCGGCTCCCGTCCTTATGAGTTCATCCCCCGGGACTATGGCGTTGCCTGTGTCATCTCCGGTTTCGAGCCGCTGGACATTCTGCTCTCTGTTGCCATGCTGGTGGAGCAGGTCGAAGACGGCAAGCCAAAGGTAGAGATAGCCTACCGCCGTGGAGTCAAAGCAGATGGCAACCGCCAGGCATTGGGGCTGATGGAGAAGGTCTTCGAGGTAAGTAGCGCTGACTGGCGGGGCATAGGTATAGTGCCTGCCAGCGGGCTGAAGTTGCGGAAAGAATATGAGCGTTTTGACGCTGACCAAGCCTTTGCTATCGAGATGAAGCCGGTGCGCGAGGCGAAGGGCTGCATCTGCGGCGATATCCTGCGTGGCGTGAAGACCCCGGCCGACTGTAAGCTGTTCCGCAGAGTCTGTTCTCCCGAAAATCCCGTAGGACCGTGCATGGTGTCTTCAGAAGGCGCCTGCGCAGCCTACTACCAATACGGAGTGGACTATGGATGAGACTATTCTGCTGGCTCATGGCAGTGGCAGCCGGCTCAGCCATGAGCTGATAGAGAAAAACTTCCTGCCGCCGTTAGCGAACCCCCTCTTGGCTAAGCTGGATGATTCGGCAGTCTTCAACTTCAGCGGTCGCCTTGCCTTCACTACTGATAGCTATGTAGTCAATCCCATCTTCTTCCCCGGCGGTGATATCGGCAAACTAGCTGTCTGTGGCACCATCAACGACCTAGCTATGAGCGGTGCCACGCCGCTTTATTTGAGTCTCTCATTCATAATAGAAGAGGGGCTGACTCTGGGAGAGCTAAACCGAATAGTTGCCTCGATAAATGCTGCTGCTGAAGAGAGTGATGTGAAGATAATAACCGGCGATACCAAAGTAGTAAACCGTGGTAGCGCCGACAAGCTGTTTATCAACACCTCAGGTATTGGTATTATCCCGAAGGGCATAGATATCTCAGGCGCTAATGCCAGAGTCGGCGACAGGATTATCCTGAGCGGTACCATAGGCGACCATGGCATCGCGGTAATGAGCCAGCGTGAAGGACTGAAGTTCTCGGTGTCAGTACAGAGCGATTGCGCTCCTCTAAATAAGCTGGTATCGCAGATGCTGGAAACCTCTTCGCGAATTCACTGCCTCCGTGACCCCACCCGGGGGGGACTAGCCACCACGCTTAACGAGTTTGCCCGACAGTCCGAGGTGGGCATCGTAATAGAAGAGGAGCAGATACCGGTACATGACAGCGTGCGAGCTGCCTGCGAACTTCTCGGCTTTGACCCGCTTTATGTAGCCAATGAAGGCAAGCTGGTAGCCGTAGTTGCCTGCGACGACGCCGAGAAGGTGCTAGCCAAGATGAAGCAGAACCACTATGGCTATAACGCCTCTATCATCGGCAAAGTAACCGACGAACACAAGGGTAGAGTGATAATGAAGACACGGATGGGAGCCTCCCGCATTGTCGACATGCTCAGCGGCGAGTTACTCCCCAGGATCTGCTAGATTTACCAACCATTCCTTGCCGGTCCAGAGAAGCCCTTTGTAACAGCTGTACTCCACTGCTGCTTCCCGGAGACTGTTTAGCAACAACCCGTTCTTGGTGCATATTAATCCACCGATGTAGCC
>DTZC01000123.1 GCA_012961565.1 Dehalococcoidia bacterium | reverse complement strand
GGTATCTTCCACCCAGCGGCTGGCTCTAATTGCGGGGAGGTATGTGGGCAAAGATGACCCGGTATGCATCGTCCGCTCACAGGGACAGTTCCCGGCAGTGGGTGAGGTTCTGGAGCCGTTTGCCCGCCCCCACATCGTTGAGGGCTGGATGAGAGGTTCGCACCACGGTCCGCTGATGCCGGTGGCTGTCAGGGAGAGCAACCCTTCCCGCTTTGACGGACCGCCCCGGGTGATTGCCGCTGGATTTCAGCTCGCTGAAGGTATGCTCGTAGGACCTCTGGACCTGTTCGATGACCCGGCGTTCAATAATGCCCGCAGGCAGGCTAGCGACATAGCTGATATGCTGCGCAGTCTCGGTCCTTTTGAACCACACCGGCTGCCGCTGGAAGAGATGGAATATACCACTATGCCCCAGGTGATGAAAAAACTCGAGGGGAGGTTTGAGAGCATTTGAACGCAGTCGTTCTGATTACATGCCGACAGGTGGAGCCAGATGCCTAGGCTGCTGCTGGCGACCAGCAATCAGGGGAAGGTGAATGAATACCGTCACCTGTTCCAGGGACTGCCCCTAGAGGTAGTGACCCCGGCTGATATCGGCATAGAAATGGCTGTCGAGGAGGACTGTGCCAGTTATGAGGAGAACGCCCGGCTGAAAGCCGTTGCCTATGCCAGGGCAAGCGGGCCGGTGGCTCTGGCTGACGACTCCGGGGTAGAAGTTGACTTCCTCGGTGGTAAGCCGGGCATCCGCTCGGCTCGTGCTGCTGGCGAGAACGCCAGCGACGAGGACAGGATTAGCCACTTGCTGGAAAGGCTTAAGGACGTCCCCTGGGAAAAACGGACTGCCTGTTTCAGATGTGTTATCGCCATAGCTACCCCGGAGGGTGAGGTTGAGCTGTGCCGGGGGGAATGCCGCGGGTTTATCGCCTTTGAGCCCAGGGGCGAGAGCGGCTTTGGCTACGACCCGGTGTTCTACCTGCCGGAACTGGACAGGACCATGGCGGAACTACCTCTGGAGATAAAGAACCAGGTCAGCCACCGGGGCAGGGCAGCACGTCAGGCGTACCGCATACTGGAGCGACTTACCAGGAGAGTGCGGCTGTGACCGGGCTATCCGACCCCTTCAACCGTCCTATCAACTACCTGCGCATCTCGGTAACCGACCGCTGCAATCTGCGTTGCATTTATTGCCTGCCTGCTCAGGGTATTGACCTGCTGCCTCACGGCGAGATACTCACCTATGAGGAAATTGCCACCATTGCCAGGCTGGCTGCCGAGCTGGGTATCAATAAGCTCAGACTTACCGGTGGTGAGCCCCTGGTCAGGGCGGGGTTGCCCCGACTGATAGCCATGCTGGCTGAGATAGATGCCATCGATGACATCTCGCTGACCACCAATGGGGTCCTGCTTGAGGAGTATGCTGCTGAGCTTAAACGGGCTGGCTTGAAGCGGGTAAACGTCAGCCTGGACACGCTGGACCGGGACAAGTTCCAGCGCATTACACGCCATGATAGACTGGCGGCGGTATTGCGGGGTATCGAGGCAGCTAAGGCTTGCGGCTTGGACCCGGTGAAAATCAACATGGTGGTGATGCGTGGCATGAACGATGATGAGATTCCGGATTTTGCCAGATTGACTGTCTCCCAAGGTTGGCATGTGCGCTTCATCGAGTTGATGCCCTTTGCTGTGGCGGAGCTGGTTAGAAGAGACTGTGGTGGGGGTGAGGTGGATACCCCCGGCTTCATGCCCGCTGCTGACATAAAGCAGCATCTCAGCAGTCTGGGGAGGCTGGAAGCCTGTCTGCCACCGGGGGGAAACGGTCCAGCCAGGTATTACCGTTTTCCCGGAGCCAGTGGCACCATCGGCTTCATAACCCCGGTCAGCGAGCACTTCTGCTTCAGTTGCAACCGCCTGCGTCTCACCGCCGAAGGCAAGCTGCGTCCCTGCCTCCTCAGCGACCGTGAGACTGACCTGCGCCAGCCACTGCGCAGCGGTGCCTCCTGCCAGGAGCTGAAGCAGGTTATCACCCGGGCTATCAGGTCAAAGCCGCAGAAACACCGACTGCGCCGGGGAAAGGTGGCGGCAAAACGCCTCATGTCTCAGGTGGGAGGCTAGCCGTGGCTGGGTCGGATATTCGGATGGTAGATGTTGGTGCCAAGCCGGTTACCGCCAGACAGGCTGTGGCTAAAGGGGGGGTGGTTATGCAGGCGGCGACGCTGGAATTGATTAAACAGGGTAAGCTGTCCAAAGGTGATGTTCTGGCTGCAGCCCGGGTTGCTGGTATCATGGCTGCCAAGGAGACCCACCGCCTTATCCCTCTGTGCCACCCGCTGCTCATCGAGGACGTCAGTATCGATTTCTCCCTTAACGAGGAAGCCGCGGCGGTGGAGATAACGGTCATGGTCAAAGGGAGCGGCAGGACTGGCTTCGAGATGGAGGCTTTGACCGCTGTCGCTGTAAGCGGGCTTACCATTTATGACATGTGTAAAGCCGTCGACCCGGCGATGCGGCTGCAGGACATACGTCTCGTCAGGAAAAGCGGCGGCAAGAGCGGAGATATATCGCTGGAATAAGACTGATAGCCTTTAAGTGCTGCTGTCTCCGTGGCTGCTGGACTCTGCTGGGTTGAGCCCCAGCCAGTTACTGCTAACCAGCCCGGGTGTAGTCAGCCAATTATGTGCGGCTGAGGGTTTAGCTGCGGATAGGAATTACAAATGTAGCCCCGAGGCTTTAGCCTCGGAGGTTCTCACCCCTGAAAACAAATCACACACGTAGCCCCGAGGACTTTAGCCGGGAGCTCGACTCTAAAGGGTCGAGGCTACATGTAATAATCTGTTGCGAACTCTAAAGGGTCAGGGCTGCAGGGGCTGAAACCATAGCGCCCCTAATCGGGGCTTCAGGTAACGGGTTACAGGCGGTCTGGAATGGTGCTGGCTGTATGTGATGCAGGTTGCCCGGCCAGCCTCTCAAGCTGATTGACTTGACCTCGCAGACGGCGTATACTCTTGTCACTACAACTGTTGGGGGGTGTCACATGAAGCTGTCCTGCCTTCAGGAAAATCTCAACAGGGGGTTGAGCATAGTCAGCAGAGCTGTTGCCACCAGAACAACCCTGCCTATCACACAGAATGTCCTGATAGCCACTGACCAGTCCCGCCTCAAGCTGGCAGCCACTAACTTGGAGATAGCTATCAGTTGCTGGGTTGGCGCCAAAATCGAGGAAGAAGGCGCTATTACCATCCCTGCCAGGCTTCTCACCGAGTTCATCAGTTCCCTGCCCAATGACCGCATTGATATCGCTTTGAGTCAGCGCACCCTCCAGCTTAAATGTATCCGCTATGAAGCCCGGATAAACGGTCTCGATGCCTCGGACTTCCCGCCCATACCCCAGGTGGGTGACGGCATAGCTACCAGGATTGAGGTCACAGCCTTGAGGGAAGGAATCAGCCAGGTAGCGTTTGCTGCTGCCACCGAGGAGTCCCGCCCTGTGCTTACTGGCGTCCACCTTGAGTTTGAAGAAGACAAGCTGTCCCTGGCAGCGGCTGACGGTTTCAGGCTGGCGGTGCATACCACCTCCCTGCTGACACCGGTTAAAGACAAGACTGCTGTAATCGTTCCAGCACGGGCGCTTAATGAACTAAGTCGCTTCCTCACCGATGACGAAGAGACCGTGGAAATTACTGTAAACCAGCAGAAGAGCCAGGTCCTGTTCCGTGTCAAAAACATAGAGATGGTCTCCCAGCTCATCCAGGGCAACTTCCCTAACTACAATCAGCTTATACCGCAGAGCTATGTTACCCGCGCTGTGGTCGACCGGGCTGAATTCTTGCAGACCATCAGGATGGCTTCCATCTTTGCTCGGGATGGCAGTGGCATCGTCCGCCTGGTGGTTACGCCTGGCGCTGACTTGACCCCGGGCAGGATGAATATCTCAGCCCGTGCCGAAGAGATCGGTGATAACGTAAGCGAGATAGACGCTTTGATTGACGGTGAGCCGGCCAAGATTGCCTTCAATGCTAAGTATCTCTCCGATGTGCTGTCTGTTCTCCACGAGAAGCAGGTCGCCTTGGAGACGACGACTTCTTCCAGCCCAGGCGTTATCCGTCCTGTGGGCGTCGACAATTACGTCCACGTAGTCATGCCCATGTTTGTCCAGTGGTAGCTAACAGCGACCCCCTGTGGTAACAGGGCAGCAAGAAGAGTCAGAAGACCCAGGCAGATACTGAGGCTGCATTTTGATTGCTTACCGTTGAGTAGTTTTTGTTAGATTCGGAGGCTGAAGGAGACTGGAGAGGCCGCCCCCGGGTTTTTAGCCTGCACATTTAGTTCAAACGGTAGAATTGAAGCTTGAGCTCCCCGGAGCCCGACCTGGGAAGTAAAGCCTCGGGACTGCCAGGACAAAGAAAAGTTGTCACCTCTGTTTGGCGTAGCGGGGTGATTGTGATAGTATTGGCCGAGCTGAGGTAAGAGATGGCGGGTTCCAGTAGCCAGTTCAATCGAGAGCTATTTGAAGCTGCCCCGGCTGATGTTGTGGAGCGGGCGATAAAGGAGTATGTTGCCTGCAGCCGGGGCAACTGGCATCCAGCCTTTGGTGGTGAGGCTATTTTCGATGAACCTCTGGTGGGCTTTGCTGCTGGTGATGACAGCATCTTTCAGGAGTACAAGGCGATAATAGGTGACTTTCATCTTACGCCCGGCGAAGCACTGGTGAGGCATTTGAAGTCAAGGATGGGGAGCGAGGTGCGCCCGGCGAGGGTGACCGTGATAGCTTTTGTACTGCCGGTGGCCTACAGCACGCGGCTCAGCAACCGCCGTGAGACGGTGGTTGCCTCTATCCGATGGAATTATACCCGCTGGTATGGTCAGGAGTTCATCAACGAACTGTCGAGATACCTGGTATCGCTGCTGGAGGGTCTGGGCTACCAGGCTGTCGCTCCCGAGCTGGCGGACTTCTACGGCTGGAAGGAGTTGCCGGGAGGTCTGGCATCTAACTGGTCACAGAGGCACATCGCCTATGCTGCGGGACTGGGGACATTCTCCTTAAATGACGGTCTGATAACTCCCCGGGGGATAGCCCTGCGCTGCGGCAGCGTAGTCACCGATGCCGGGATTCCGCCCACTCCTAGGGTGTATCGCAACCACGTGGCGAACTGCCTGTTCTACCGGGGCGAGTCGTGCCGGCGCTGTATTGAGCGCTGCCCTGTTGGTGCTATCAGCGAGCATGGGCATGACAAGAACAAGTGCCGTGAGTTCCTGTTTGTGAGACAGAAAGAGCTGCTCAGGGAGCTGGGCAGGACACCGGGTTACACAGGCAGCTATCCAGCCTGCGGGCTGTGCCAGACCAAGGTGCCCTGTGAGGACAGGATACCGCCGGCAGCGGGGAGCGAAAGGCGACAGACCGCTTAGCAATGAGCAATTCTTGTTATCTCCCCTGACGGGGCTTAATAT
>DTZC01000122.1 GCA_012961565.1 Dehalococcoidia bacterium | reverse complement strand
TTAATTAAAGGAACTGAGGAAGAACTTACAGAAAAAGAACATGAACAAAATAGAAGAGCGACAATAAGATTAAAAATTTTTGAAAATAATGCGGCAAGCATTATCTGATGACGGCGGGCAGGCCCATTGATGCGGTGAAAGAGGTGTTCCGGAACCTGCTGGCTAAGGGTGCCGACAAGGTCAAAATAGTCGGTGTCGGGGTCACCGGTTCCGGCAGATACCTTATTGGCAGCCTGATAGGCGCTGACCTGGTCAAGAACGAGATTACGGCGCAGACGAGGGCTGCTGCTGAAATTGACCCCGATGCCGACATAATCGAAATCGGGGGGCAGGACTCTAAGCTGGTCATCAAGAGGAACGGCGTGGTGGTTGATTACCAGATGAACAAGGCATGTGCTGCTGGGACGGGTTCGTTTATCGACGAGCTCGCGGAGATGCTCGATATTTCGGTTAACAACGGCGATTTTGCTCGTCTGGCGTTCGATGCTTCCTATACCATCGACCTGGGGTCGAGGTGTGCTGCCTTCATGGCTCAGGCGGTGGCTTCAGCCCAGCAGGAAGGAGTACCGTTACAGGTGATAGCAGCTAGCCTGGCCAACTCCATAGCCAGGAACTATCTGTCGAAGGTAGTTGCCCACCGACAGCTCGGTGATAAGGTTATCCTCACTGGGGCTGTGTTCTACAACCATGCCGTAGTGTCTGCCTTCCGCGAGCAGCTCAAGGGCAAGCAACTAACGGTGGCGGAACACAAGGAGGTCAGCGGTGCCATAGGTGCGGCATTACTTGCCAGAGAAGAAGCCAAGGGCAAGGAATCCAAGTTCCGCGGATTCCGGAAAGTGATAGACACTGAGCCTGCCATCTCCACGTTCATCTGCAGGGGGTGTGAGAATAACTGCACCATCACCCGAATGCAGATACACAGGGAGAAACCCACTTTCTACGGGAGTAGATGTGACCGCTATGACAGTGCCATCAGCAGAGGCAGGATGGAGACTGCTTTCGATGAACGGGAAAAGCTGCTCTTCCAGGACTACAAAGAAGGTTCTGGCAGCGGTCCATCGGTGGGAATTCCCAGAGCCCTACTGGTATATGACTATGCCCCCTTGCTCATCGGTTTTCTCAACGCACTCGGTGTTCGGGTGGTTCTTTCTGGCACCAGTACCAAGGAGATGGTGGAGAGAGCGGTGGAGTTAAGCTACACAGATAGCTGCTTCCCCTTAAAGCTTCTCCACGGGCATGCCGCCAGCCTGACAGATGTGGACTATATCCTCTATCCCTGCTTTATCCGACTCGACAGGAAAGAAGGCGACGAAAACCAAAAATATACCTGTCCGCTGGTTCAGGCATCGCCCTACATCATACGCCAGGTGCTGGACTTACCACAGCGGCTGTTGATACCGGTCATCGATTTCAGCCGCGGTGAGGAGGATACCATAGATAGCTTTGCTGAAGTAGCAACAAGGATGGGATATAGCCACAGGCAAGGCAGGGAAGCAGCCATTGCTGGCATCGAGGCGCAGCGGAAATTCGAGGCGGATAAGCTGATGGTGGGCGAGAGACTATTGAGACAAATACGCCAGGACAAGCAACTGGGCGTGGTGCTCTTCGCCAGGTCTTACCTGTCACAGGACTCAGGGGCGAACCTGGGCATAGCGGAAAAACTCGCCCAGCTGGGCGTGGTGCCCATACCACTCGATTTCCTGCCCTTGAGCTGGGTAAACCCCAAGGAGTATTCAGACCGACCGTACTGGTTTTATGAGAGCAAGCACATTGCTGGCGCAGCCATAACTGCGGCTGACCCGCACCTTTACGGTCTGGTGTTGACCAATTTCGGCTGTGGTCCTAATTCGTTCGTAATCCGAATGGTGGAGGACATAATGGGGGGTAAACCTCTGGGGCAGTTAGAAATCGATGAGCATGCTGCCGAGACCGGCATAATCACCCGCCTTGAAGCCTTTGTTGACACTATTACGGGATATGCTCGCTCCGCTGGACCAGGTATGGCTGCGCCTAAACGTATCTACAGGGGAGCGATTTCGCTTATCAGTTCGCGTAAGTTGCTGCTTATCCCCAGAATGTCGCCGCATGCCGAGGTGGTAAGTGCAGCAATGGAAGCATATGGGGTCAGGACAACGGTGCTCCCAGAACCGGATGAGCGTAACCTCCTCTACAGCAACCAGGTGACAACCGGGGCAGAATGCTTGCCCTATCGGGTTACCCTTGGTGATTTTATGCGCTTCTACTATGAGAATGGTGCCAGGGTAGAGAATGTCGAGGGATTTATGCCGGGGTCCTACGGTCCGTGCCGGTTTGGCAAATATGCTGTAGAGCAGGTGAGGCTGCTGCGTGAAATCGGTTTCGACCTCCCGATACGTACCACCGAGTCAAACACTGCCTATCGTGATTTGAACTTGGGTCCCGGCTTTGAGCGGCTGGCTTGGAAGGGGATTGTAGCTGTGGACTACCTAGAAAGGCTCCTGTGGCGCACCCGCCCCTATGAGAAGCAAAAAGGAGCGGCAGACGCCCTATTTGAGGAATACCTGAGCCGGGTCGCTGCTCGCGTTCGCAGCAAGGAAAATCTGGATGACCTGTTGCGCCAGGCAGCGGCTGAGTTCAGAGAGTTAATCGATTTCAGCTTGCCGCGGAGACCGCTGGTGGGCATCAATGGCGAGATATATCTGCGCAGTAACAGGTTCAGCAACAGCAATCTGGTAAGAGTATGCGAGGAAGCGGGGCTGGAGGTTATCGTTTCGCCCATGGCTGAGTGGCTCAAGTACGTCTCCTGCAGGCACCTGGAAGATGCTGTTAGCGACAGGCAGATAAAAAAGATAGTGACCAGCTATCTGAAAAAGAGAATTCAGGAATATGATGAACATAAAGTAACAGCAAAGTGTAAAGATTTACTTGCCCTGGTTGAGGAGCCCTCGATCGCGGAGATATTAAGGTTGACAAGCCGCTATCTGTCGCCGAAGTGTGGCAGCGAAGCGGTCTTGAGTATAGGAAGCGCGCTGCACTGCATGGAGAGTTCGGAGTTTGCTGGTGTCATATCAGTGATGCCCCATGGCTGCATGCCTGGAGGAATTGTAGCTGCTCTGGCGGAAAAGCTGAGCCCGCTGTGCCACAAGCCGTGGGTCAGCCTCACCTACGATGGCTTCTCAGAAACGAACAACCTGGGCAAGGTGGACAATTTTGCTGAGGTGGTCAGGTTTTGCCACGAGGAAGTTGGCAATACGGCTCGACAGCAATGCACTGCCAAGGTCAGGGCTTAGCTTCAACGGTAACTACTGTTCCCTTACCAGGCTGAGAGGAAATGTGAAAACTGCCGTCAATTAACCTGGCTTGCTGTTCGATTCTGTGCAGCCCCAACTTGCCTTTGGCGGCAAAATCGCTCATTCTTTGTGGCAGTCGGAAACCTTGTCCATCGTCTTCGATTGTCAGCTTGAAATTGTCCTTGACGAAGTCCAGGGACACTGTAGCTCTAGTGGCTCGGGAGTGCTGGACCACGTTTTTCAAAGCTTCCTGGGTTATGCGGAAGATGATGAGTTCGAATTCGGGCTGTAATCTGTGCTCCCTGCCATTTATGCGGACTTCAATCCCGATGCCGCTTTCCTGGCTCAGGCTGTCAGTCAGCCACCTAAGCGCAGGTAGCAGACCTATATTATCTAGGATACTCGGTCTCAAGTCGCGGCTTAGCCTGCGGACATCATCGATGGTGTGCAGGAGCATTACCACTATCTGTTCTGCCTGTTTTTTCGCCTCGGGCGCAAGCTCACCGTAATCGCCTGCCTCCAGGGCGTGGGCACGGTTAGTTATAACCAGCAGCGACTGTATGGTATTGTCGTGCAGTTCACGGGCGAGGCGATGCCGCTCATATTCCTGAATTTTGAGAAACCGAGCCAGTGATGCCAATCGTCTGATTCTAGCTTGCTTTGCTGGCTCTTCTTTGGGGCGGGGGTTATAGTCCAGGGCGACGAACATACCGAGCAGCAGAGCTACCAGTGCGAACAAGGCAACTCTGAGCAAGGACTCAAAATTAGGTGATTCATAAAGTGTCCGCGGCAGTGTTGTCGTGAGAAACAGTGCCCAGGTTATGAAGGTGCCTCGAAGGCGAAAGACTGCGCTGGCATATGTTAGCGGAATAAGGAAGAGAAAGCTGAGCACGAAGGCATGTATGCCCTGACTGGATACTACCTCTTCGAGCCAGGGAAACCAGTGAGCAATGCCGACGTATCTGCCATTGTAAAGCAGGACGAGGCCAGCCATGACGCAGGCAATGATCCAGAAGTGACGGTTGTAGAGGACGCCCTTCGGTTTCTGGGAGCCGATATTGGCAGCTATATCCATAAGCACCTGTTTCATTGGAGGTCATCCAGTGACAGAATGCCAGCTCGCAAGCCAGTTATCACCGCCTCTGTCCGCGAGGCGACACTCATCTTGGAGAAGATATCAGTCAGGTGTCCTTTGACTGTCCTCAGGTTAATTCCCAGAGCTTGGGCAATATCTTTGTTGCTCATCCCCCGGGCTGTTAGCTTAAGTACTTCTAGCTCTCGGGTGGAAAGCTTCTCCCCGGTGCCGAGTGATAGAGGCCTGGTGGGATAGCGGGCGGCATACTTGAGCAGAAGTTTGCCTATCGAAGGGGAGAGCACCATCTCCCCGGCCAGGACGGCACGAATAGACCTGACCACTTCATCTGTGACCAGGTTCTTTACCAGATATCCGGCAGCTCCAGCCTGTAGGATTTCCAGGACAGACTCATCATCGGTATGGACAGTGAGTGCCAGCACCATAATACTTGGGTTACTCGCTTTAATCTGCCGTGTCGCCTCAAGACCGTCCAGGTTGGGCATGCTTATGTCCATGATGACCATATCGGGCAGCAACTGGCGGGCGAGAGTTACTGCCTGCTCACCGTCGCCAGCCTCGCCCACGATTTCAAAATCGCCTTCCTTCTCCAGGAGGTCCCGCAGAGCTTTTCGCAACAAAGGGTGGTCGTCAGCTAGCAGGATTTTGGTAACACCTGACTTCTGAACAGCGTTAGAGGCAGGAACTGTCTTATTCATGATGATGAACTATTTTATCACTACAACAAGGGGGACACAAGGACAGTATCTTTGGGACGCAATGTGACCTTTGGTAGGTGTCCACTGGAGCCTTGTGCCTGACAAAAAATGCCTATACACTGATATTTGAAATGGCACAGTAATTTTGGGGCCTTACTGAATTCTATGTTTGGCAAGGTATCCCAGCCAGATGGAGCAAAAACTGCACATAGGCAGTGGCAGCATAACTGGATGGGAGATACAGAAAAACTTTCAAAATATCTGGGAGGTAGCTATGGATCCGTTTGAAGAAGTCAAGAAAGCGATATGCAAGGTGAACCCCGGGATTGAGGAACAGAAGGTGGTCTTAAATGCTTCGCTGAAGGATGACCTGGATATAGATTCCCTGGACCTGGTTGAGGTGGCATTGGCGCTGGAGGATGCCTTTGGCTTTGCTTTGCCAGAGGACGACCTAGATGAGATTGTCACAGTTGGAGACATAGTGTCTCTAATCGAAAGGATGTTGAAGGTGCAAAGTGCCTAACCGGGTTGTAGTAACCGGTTATGGAGCGGTGACACCGCTCGGTTTGAACATCGAGGATACCTGGCGCAACTTGATAGCTGGTGTCTCGGGCGTAGATTATATTAGCCTATTTGATACCACTGACTTCAAGGTGAAGATAGCTGCTGAAGTCAGAGGCTTCAATGCCACTGACTATCTCGACCCAGCGACAGCTCGGCGGACGGACAGGTTTGCCCAATTCGCCATTGCGGCTAGCTTGCAGGCTATGGAGAATGCTAGGCTCAAGATAAATGACAGTAACAGGTATGATGTCGGTATCCTGATAGGTAGCGGTGTCGGTGGAATAGATTCCCTGGCGCAGCAACTTGGAGTCCTCAATACCAGGGGACCATCCCGAGTCAGCCCTTATCTTATTCCCATGATGATAGCTGATAGTGCTCCAGGTCAGTTGTCAATAATAACCGGGATTAGAGGAGCCAATTTTAGCATGATTTCGGCTTGTGCCACAGGAACTGATGCCATTGGTATGGCTTATAAGATAGTCAAATGGGGTGAAATCAAGGTGATGGTTGCTGGCGGCACTGATGCCGCGGTTACTCCTATCGGACTCGCTGGCTTCTCACAGACCGGTGCCCTATCCCGAAATGCTGACCCTAAGAGGGCATCGCGACCCTTTGATGCCCAGCGTGATGGTTTTGTTGTCGGCGAGGGTGCAGCTGTGCTGGTCCTGGAGAATCTGGAGTATGCTAAGTCGCGGGGAGCTAACATATTGGCTGAGATCATCGGTTATGGGGCGACGTCGGATGCTTTCCACGTTACGCAGCCCCAGGAAGATGGGGAGGCGGCAGCCAGGGCGATTGAGCTTGCTTTAGCCGGTGTAGACTATAGCGAGGTTGGCTATATCAACGCTCATGGCACCTCCACGCCGTTGAATGACGCCAGTGAGACGCGAGCTATAAAGAGGGTTTTCGGTAGCCGGGCATACGATATTCCCGTCAGCTCTACAAAATCAATGGTGGGGCATATGATGGGTGCTGCGGGGGCGCTGGAGGCAATTGTCTGCTGCAAGGTGGTAAACGAAGGCATAATCCCACCGACGATAAACCTGGAACATCCTGACCCTGAATGCGATTTAGATTATGTACCCAGCGTAGCCAGGTCTGCCGAGGTGCGCATAGCTGTTTCTAATTCTTTCGGCTTCTGCGGTCATAATGCGGCTATCACTATCAGCAGATTTTGTGACAGTTGAGGGGATGATTCCAAAGTGTCGAAGACAGTTATCGGGGTTGACATTATTGAGATAGCACGAATCGAGCGTGCCGTATTGAGGTGGCAGGACTCCTTCCTGAAACGGGTCTACACTGAGGCGGAACTGGATTTGTGCCATGGTGCACCGAGCCTGGCTGCCCGCTTTGCCGCCAAGGAGGCGGTGATGAAAGCACTGGGGAGCGGTGCCAGAGGTCTTAGCTGGAGGGACATCGAGATTATCGCCAACAGCGATGGTGTTCCTTGGGTGCGGCTGCATGGGCGTGCCCGTAGAAGAAGCAGTGAGGTGGGCATCGCTGATTTTTCGGTCACCTTGGCTCACAGCAAACAATACGCTGTTGCTTTTGTAATGGGAAATGGCATCTAAACTTACCATTTGCGAACTGCTCGGCATACGCTATCCCGTCATTCAGGGTGGAATGGCCTGGCTGGGAACGGCGGAGCTGGTGTCAGCAGTATCAAATGCCGGTGGTCTGGGGGTAATAGGAAGTGGTGATGCTCCTCCGGAGTGGTTGCGGCAGCAAATCAGACAGACCAGGGAGAGGACTGATAAGCCCTTCGCTGTCAATATAATGATGATGTCATCTTTCCTCAAAGACAATCTGAAACTGGTTGTTGACGAGGGTGTGGGTATCATCACCTTCGGTGGTGGTAATCCTGGTGTTTATCTACCTGCTTTGAAGGAGGCTGGGGTTAAAGTCATGCCGGTCGTCTCCAGTGTGGCTCTGGCTCGACGCCTGGAAAGATCGGGGGCGGATGTCATTATTGCTGAAGGAATGGAATCGGGCGGTCATGTTGGTGAAACGACCACCATGGCCCTGGTACCTCAGGTAGTGAACAGCGTCAAGGTGCCTGTAATAGCAGCCGGCGGTATTGGTGATGGGCGGGGGCTAGTGGCAGCTTTAGCCTTGGGTGCTCAGGGAATACAGATGGGCACCCGATTTATTTGCTCCGAGGAGTGTATTGCCCACCCCAAGTTCAAGGAGCGGCTTATCCAGGCACATGACCGAGCCACAGTGGTTACCGGGCACTCAACGGGGCATCCCGTGCGCTGTTTGCAGAACAGGCTGACACACCAGTTCTCGGTTCTGGAAAAGGCCGGGGCACCGACTACCGAGTTGGAAGAACTCGGTAGAGGCAGGCTTTCTCTGGGAGTCATTCAGGGAGACATTGAGGAGGGTTCGCTTATGGCAGGACAGATAGCTGGCCTGATAAAGGAAATAAAGCCGGTAAAAGCAATCATCGAGGATATTGTGTTTGAGGCTGAGCAGATAATCAGCCGTTTAGGCAATCTTGGGTGGGGGGGATGAGGATTTGACGACGAAGGCGAAAACAGCTTACGTTTTTCCAGGGCAGGGGTCTCAGGTGGTGGGGATGGGACTGGAACTCTATTCGCGGTATTCATCAGCCAGAGAGGTGTTCCGCGAGGCAGATGCAGCTCTCGGCTTCCCGCTATCCCGCTTGTGTTTTGAGGGACCGGAGGAGCAGCTGGTGCGGACGGTTAATGTTCAGCCTGCAGTGCTGACAGTGAGCATAGCCTGTTTGAGGACGGCCCAGGAGCTCGCTGGTAACAGCTTGCCATCTCCTGACATCGTCGCCGGTCACAGCTTGGGTGAGTATACTGCGCTGGTGGTTGCTGGTGTGCTTGATTTGTCTCAAGCGGTATGTCTGGTTCGTGAGAGAGGTCGTTTGATGAACGAGTGTGGTGAGATCAGTCCCGGTGGCATGATTGCCGTGCTGGGACTTGACCAGGAGACTGTGACTGCCATCTGTAACTCGGCGGGCACCGAGATTGCTAATATCAACTGTCCGGGGCAGATTGTGGTCAGCGGTGCTCAGGAGAACCTGACCAAGTTCGTTGGTCTGGCCGAGGCAAAAGGCGCCCGCCGCATAATCCGTTTGAAGGTGAGCGGCGCCTTCCATTCGCGGCTGATGCAACCAGCACTGGAAGGCCTGCGAGGCGCTATCTCGGAACTAGCTTTCTCGGAACCCCTGGTTCCGGTGGTGGGTAATGTCACGGCACAGGCGCTCACTGATGTTTTTGCAATAAAGCAGGAACTCAGTGACCAAATCATAAACTGTGTCCAGTGGCAGCGCTCTGTGGAGAACATGATAGCCAGTGGTGTGACTACCTTTGTTGAGATAGGTCATGGGCAGGTACTTTCCGGTCTGATTAAGCGCATCAGTCCTGCAGTGGCGGTCTTTAATGTTGGTGATGTAGAGATTGAGAGGCAGATTGAAAGGTGGCAGGTTGGGTAAAGACAGGAGCAGTTGAGAATGATGGTGGAGAAGGCAATTCAATCGCAAGAATTATCTTGAACGAGTGGTGTTCGTGGCGATTCAGCGTCTGGAGAAAGCAAGCTTGCTGCCTTTTCAGGATGTACCAGTCAGGCAGGGACTCGGTTCTCGAAAACTGCTTCGTCTCCTGCTGATGCACTGAGCAAAGCTGCTGAGTCTCCCCTTAATTATGAGCAAATTAAGGATTATAGTCGGGTGATGATTGCTGTAGACGCTGCCGGCGGTGATTATGCTCCTCATGAAGTGGTCAAAGGGGCCGTAGCTGCTGTTGAAGAATACCAGCTTGATGTGGCTCTAGTGGGAAGAAAGGCTCTGCTCCAGATGCTAGCCAGGCACCATGGGATGAAGTCAGGTCTCACTATTGTCCAAGCGAGCCAGGTCATTGAATGTAATGAGTCCCCGCTGCAGGCAGTTCGCAGTAAGCCAGATTCATCCATCGTAGTAGGCACCAAACTGGTGCGAGATGGGACAGCCTCCGCCTTTGTCTCTGCTGGGAATACAGGAGCGGTACTTTGTTCGGCATTTCTTAACCTACCGAGATTAAAGGGTGTTCAGCGTCCGGCACTTTGCAGCGTAGTTTCTGTTGATGCCGACTCGCCCTTCTTGCTCATTGATGTGGGTGCTAATGTGGATTGTCGCCCTGAATTTCTGCTAGAGTTCGCCCAGCTTGGGACTCTTTTCGCCAGGGGTGTCCTGGATATTGATTCACCACGGGTGGGTCTACTCGCTGACTGGGATGTGAGCAATGGAGGTAGTCCCCTAATTGCAGAGAGCTACCGTCTCCTGAGTAACAGTGCGCTGAATTTCATCGATAACATAGGTGGAAAAGACATTTTGAGGGGGAAGGCTGATGTGATTGTCACTGATGGCTTTACCGGGAACATAGTCCTCAAAACAATGGAAGGATTGGCAGGCATTTTGCAGAATTTTCTGGAAGCAGACCGGGTCTTCAAAATCGGTGACAGCCTGCGGGATACCGCCTTGGTGCATTATTCACAGCTAATCAGTATAGCAGAGCGGATGGACTACAAGGAGTATGGAGGCGCATGCCTTCTAGGAATACGTGGCAATATCATTGTAGCTCACGGTCGCAGCCAAGCCAGGGCTATCAAGAATGCCATTTACCTGGCACATAAGGCGGTACGGGCAGGTGTAACTGAAATGATAGGCGATGGTATATAGGTAGCTACGTGGTACGTGATGAGCTAAGACAAGGGAGACTATTGAACTGGAGTTGCCCTCGAGACAACAAATCTAGGTTAGGTCAGGAGATGAGACGGCGGGTGGTAGTAACCGGGGTGGGGGTGATCACACCTTTGGGAACTGGCGTGGAAAAAAGCTGGACTGCTCTTTGTCAGGGTCAGTCGGGCATTAGCCCAATCACCCGATTTGATGCCACCCCGCTTAAATGTCGCATAGCCGGCGAGGTGAAAGATTTCCATCCTCTTGATTTCATGGACAAGAAACTTGCCCGACGCTTTGACCCTTTTATCCAGTATGCAGTGGCAGCAGCCAGAATGGCAGTGGAAGATGCCTGTCTCCAGGTGAATATTGATAATGAGGATAAAGTCGGTGTGATAATGGGGACTGGTGTTGGTGCCTGGACTAGCTTCGAATCAGCCTGTCCTTTTGTGGTTCAAGGTAGTTTGGGAAAGGTACCTCCTTTTTTGATACTCAATGCAACGGCTAATTCGGCAGCAGGGATAATCGCTATCGAGCACCGAGCGAAAGGTCCTCACCACCTGGTTATGGAGGCTTGTGCTTCCGGGACTAGTGCCATAGGGCTCGGTTTCAGGTGTATTCAGCGGGGTGAAGCTGATGCCATTATAGCTGGCGGCGCCGAGGCTCCAATCACTGCCTCGCTGCTTGCCTCTTTGGATATTCTGGGAGCGTTGACCTCCAAGAGAAATGGTGAGCCAGAAAAGGCAAGCCGTCCTTTTGATGGTGGTAGGGATGGGTTTGTTCCCGGTGAGGGGAGTGGAGTGGTCGTCCTGGAAGCTCTAGAGACGGCATTAAGGAGGGGTGCCAAAATCTATGGGGAGGTACTGGGCTATGGGAACAATTGCGACGCCTTTCACTATACCTCTCCGACACCGGATGGTGAAGGACCGGCTAAATGCCTGGAACTGGCTCTGCGGGATGCTGGAATAGGACCTGCTGACGTGGATTATATAAATGCTCACGGTACCTCGACTATTATTAACGACTTAGCTGAGACCAGGGCTATCAAGAAGGTGTTCGGTGAGCACGCCAAGAGGTTGGCTGTCAGCTCCAATAAATCAGCAATCGGACATCTCTGGGGTGCCGCTGGTGCTGTGGAAGCCGTATTTTCGCTGCTTACTATCACGCATGGAATCATCCCACCGACCATCAACCAGGAATTTGCTGACCCGGAGTGCGATTTAGACTACGTGCCCAACAAGTCGCGGCAGGCACTAGTGGAAATCGCACTTTCCAACTCTTTCGGTTTTGGCGGGGTCAACGGGACTCTGGTGTTTAAGAAATTCCAGTTGTAAATCAGGTTCGTATTCAAGAGAGCGTTGTGGCGATATCACATCCTCAAACATTTTAACTCACTGACTTAGTGCTTCAGGGTCGGTAGTAATTTCAACACTCGTAGCCCTGGCCCTTCAGAGTTGGGCAGCCGAGGCTAAAGCCTCGGCGCTACAGCGGGATTTGGATTTTGGGTCGGGTGCCTGGGGTTAAAACCCCGGGCTGCGCGTTTAATGATTTTTAGTAAGCGGTTTAAAGCCTTACGGCTGCAGGCAAAAAATAATGCCTAGCTCAAGCCTTACAGCTACATTTAGTAAATAGTCTTTATTCTAGTTATGAGTGGTGGTATCGGGACAAGGGAATCCTCCTGTGATATTTTATAACCATGGTATATCTACCCACTACAAGCGCAGTTTGCAGCTAGTTTCATCGATGGTATATACTTGTGTGCAAGCTTTCCGTGGGCAATCAATCTTATTTGGCAGGAGGTGGCAAAATGGGTTTTTCCCCGGAGGACTTTTCCCTCCAAGGTAAAGTAGCTGTGGTAACAGGTGGCAGCCGGGGCATCGGTAAGGCGATTGCGGTCGGACTTGCTCAATGTGGCGCCGATGTGGCTTTGGCCAGTCGGAAGTTGCCAGACCTGGAGCAGGTGGCTGCGGAGATACAAGGCATAGGTAGAAAGTCTTTGGCTGTAGCGGCACATGTGGGCAGGGTCGAGGAGATTCGGAATCTGGTCAGCACGGTTGAACGAGAGTTTGGCAGGATAGATATCTTAGTTAATAATGCTGGCACTAACCCGACGATGGACCAGGCTATCGATATTGAGGAACGTGCCTGGGATTCCATTATGAACTTGAATCTGAAGGGGTTGTTCTTTCTCAGCCAGGCGGTGGCAAGGATAATGAGGGAGAAGGGTGGGGGCAATATCATAAATGTGGCATCCACAGCTGGAATTACGCCTGACATATTACCGGTCTACTCCATCAGTAAAGCAGGGGTAATTATGGCAACTAAAGTGATGGCGCAGCAGTGGGCGCAATACAATATCAGAGTGAACTGCATAGCACCGGGGCTGACTAAGACTCGTTTCAGTGAGGCTCTGTGGGGCAATCCAGACATCTTGCAGGGCGCTATATTGGGGACTCCGATGAAGCGTATCGCTGAACCTGATGAAATGGTGGGGGCTGTTATTTACTTTGCCTCCAGTGCCTCGAGCTTCGTCACAGGGCAGGTCCTGGCGATTGATGGCGGCGCAACAATATAGCCTGGACGCAGAATCGGTGTATTAAAGAAAGGGGGCTGAAATGATTACATCAAGCGAATACCGGAAGAGATTGAGCAAGATGAGGCGGAATGTCTATATGAATGGGCAGCTCATAGACCGTGACCACCCCCGACTGGAGGGCGCGGTCAACGTTCTGGCTAAGACCTATGATATGGTGGAGGACCCTGAATTCAAGGAATTTGAGGAAATAATCACAGCTAAGTCACATCTCACGGGCGAGAAGATAAACCGGTTCTGCCATGTCCACCGCAGTGTCGCTGATTTGCTGGCGAAGCAGCGGATGACCCGACTCACCTGCCATCAGGTGGGTGGGTGTATCGCCAGATGTATGGGGTGCGACGCCATTAATGCCAACTATGTGATTAGTTACGAGGTTGACCAAGCATTTGGAACAGAGTACCACAAGCGCTTTGTGAACTGGCTCAGGAAATTTCAGGAGAATGATTGTACCGGATGTGCTGCCCAGACAGATGTTAAAGGGAACCGACCGTGGCGACCTCATGAGCAATTGGACCCAGACCTTTATGTTCGGGTGGTGGAAACAAAAAGCGATGGTATTGTTATCAGAGGCGCCAAGGTGCACAATTCTGTCGCCCCTTGTGTGGAGTGGATACTGGTGCTGCCCACAAGGCGGCTGACCAAGGAGGAGGGGCCGTGGGCAGTCTCCTGCGCTGTGCCTGCTGCTGATGATGGTGTGAGGCTGATTGTCAGCGCTGCTGCTTATGACACCTCCAAAGAACTGGGAATGCCCGGACCTTATGGCTCAGCCGACTCGCTGACTATTTTTGACGATGTTTTTGTTCCCTGGGAAAGAGTGTTCTTGAATGGCGAGTATGAATTTGGCGGGCAACTGGCACTCATGTTCGCTCTTTATCACCGCCACAGCTATACTGGATGTAAACCGGCGATGACGGATGTGCTTACCGGTGCCACCGCCTTGATGGCTGAGTGCAACGGGATAGAAAGGGAGCCCCATGTTAGAGAGAAGCTTGTTGAGCTGATTTGTACCTCGGAGTTATGCTACGGCACCGGCGTTGCTGCCGCTATCAATGCTAGAAGGTCAGGTTCAGGGACTTATGTCCCTGATGTCCTCTATTGCAATGTCAGCCGAAGGCACGCTGGTCTAAATATCTACCATGAATTTGACATTTTGGCAGATATTGCCGGCGGAATGCCAGCGACCTTGCCTCGTGAAGCCGATTGGCTGAGTCCAGAGACCCGCCCGTTTTTGGAAAAATATATGAAGAGGAATCCGGCTGTGTCTATTGAGGATATACACCGGGCCTTTCGCTGGGTACAGGCTATATCGTGCTCGGAACTTGCTGGCGTGATGCAGTATGCCGGCGTCCATGGTGGTGGTTCGCCTAGGATGGAGCAAATTGCCATTGCTGGGAGCTATAATGTCGAGCAGGTGAAGAACATTGCCAAGCGCCTGGCAGGTATCCCTGTGGGAGGAAAATACACGTTCGACAGGCTGGGAGTTACACCGAGGGGAGCTGAGGCAGACCAGTAGTTATATTGATATACGTATACAGTGAGGAAAGGAGGAGAGAAATGAAATTCGAGACGATTATTTACGAGAAAAAAGACAATGTTGCCTGGATAACCTTGAATCGCCCTGATAAGCTTAATGCTCAAAATCAGGCGTTGCTCAGCGAGGTGACTGCTGCGCTAGAGCAGGCGAAGGATGATGATGAAGTGCACGTGATCGTCATCACCGGCGCCGGCGATAGAGCCTTCAGCGCTGGTGCTGATATCAGCATGTTTATGGATTGGACACCCATAAGTGTCACTAGTTGGACTAAGGCCACAAAGAGACCTTACACATTCGTAAGGGAGGTGCCCAAGCCGGTTATAGCTATGGTGAACGGGTTAGCTTTGGGTGGCGGGTGTGAACTTGCCATGGGTTGCGATATTGTGATAGCCTCTGAGAATGCTCGCTTTGGGCAGCCGGAGATAAACGTGGGAGTTATACCCGGCGGTGCCGGAACACAGGTGCTTCCCAGGCTTGTGGGTGAGAAGAAGGCGAAGGAAATGATTTTGACCGGAGACCCAATTTCAGCCGAGGAAGCTTACCGGTTGGGTTTAGTAAATAAGGTTGTCCCGGCAGACAAGCTGAGGGAGGCAGTTGACGAAGTCATAAAGAAGCTTAAAACCAAGAGCCCGGCTATTTTGAGGTTCGCCAAACTGGCAGTAAACAAATCCTTGGAGACCCCCCTTTCGGTCGGCGTTGATTGTGAGGCGGATTTGTTTGCCCTCTGTTTTGGTACCCAAGACCAGAAAGAAGGCGCTAAAGCTTTTCTGGAGAAAAGACCCCCCAGGTACGTGGGAAAGTAAACAGTGTGCTTGCTTGGTAGCAGTTGGTGGGAGACGAGGACACCGAGCTCGAGGTTGATATCTTAGGTGGACACAGTTATATTCCTTCGAGGACGTAAAAACCTCCGTTCTAAAGTCTTCTTTTAGCTCGCTGTCCTTCTATCCTGTACAGAGTAGAGTCGCCTATGCCAAAATGGTGAGCGATTTCGTGGCGGATTACTCTACCTATTTCAGCCTCAATTTCTTTGGCACTGTGGCATTTTGCCTCAATGGGTTTCTGAAAAATGGTAATCTTGTCTGGCAGGACAAGATTGTAGCCCCTGCCACGTACCGTTTGGGGTATCCCTTCGTATAGTCCCAGTAACTGGGTACTGCGCCTGAGCTTCAGCCGTCTCAGTTGTTGCGGGCCAGGCCAATCCTGTACCACAATGTCAACATTTTCTAGCTTGCTTCGGAATTCCACTGGCAGTGTCTCCACGGCTCTGATGACGAGGGTCTCGAACTCTTCTCTTTTCATAGTCTTGTTCAGCTTTGGCCAGATTTCATATTATACGACTCTTGACTACAATTTGGCAGCTATCTGGGCAGAGCACGATTTGTTTGCCGTATTTTAGGTTTGCCGGGGAGTATTGTCAATAACAGCATAGCTGGGTTTTACGCTCTTGGAGTACACCCGGGGGACTAGACACCTCAGAGCAGGAGCGTTAAGAACGCTGACAGGAACACGGTATAATGACAACGCGGGCTCTCCACTATGGGCAATCAGGAGGTTTTCAGTCAGAGTTTCGGCGCCAGGCAGTTGAGCAGCTTTTAAGCGGCGAAAGCCGACCTGCCCAACTCTGCCGCTGATCAACATTTGTTCTGCCATCCCATGCCGCTGTTTAGGTAGTTAGAGACTGTTTAGCAACAACCCGTTCTTGATGCATATTAATCCACCGATG
>DTZC01000121.1 GCA_012961565.1 Dehalococcoidia bacterium | reverse complement strand
CTTTCCGGTGGTGAACAGCAGCGCGTGGCTATTGCTAGGGCACTGGTAAACAATCCCGCGATCATACTTGCCGACGAACCAACGGGAAACCTAGACACCCAGACAAGTAAGGATATCATGGTTCTTCTGCAACGGCTGAACAAGGAACAAGGTATCACCATCGTCCTTGTCACCCATGAACCAGATATCGCTGCATACACACAGCGCTCAATCTACCTCAGAGATGGGCAGATAGTAGGTGAAGAGAAAAGATGAGCCTCTGGGAAAGCATAGTTACCGCCTGGAATACACTTGTCAGCAACAAGATGCGGTCTGCCCTCACAGTTCTGGGCATTGTAATCGGTGTCAGTGCTGTTGTCTTCCTGGTGTCCTTTGGCAGAGGACACAAGGCTAATGTCACCGCCATTTTTGAGGCTATGGGGGCTAATGCCATTTATATCACCAGCGCCACCTCCACGGCAGGGGCACTTGCCGGCTCTATCGGGAGTCTGACAATGGAAGACGCTGAGGCTCTAACTGACTCCCGGCGGGCTCCCTCTGTGGACATGGTGGCACCTATGATTGAAAAAATGTGCACCGTTATTTATGGTAATGAGAACTCTACGGTTGATACCATCGGCGTCACCCCAGAAATCGCACAGATAGTGGACTATCCCATTGCTGTTGGTAGGTTTATCTCCCAAGAAGATGTCAGCCGCAGGGCTGATGTGGCTGTACTGGGAAACAAGACTGCTACTGACCTCTTCGGTAATGCAAATCCGGTAGGTGAGTGGATAAGAATCAGCGGACGCAAGTACAAAGTCATTGGCGTTGTTGAAGAGAAGGGTGGCTTTATGGGAGTTGCCGATGATTTTGTGATGATTCCACTCTCAACAATGCAATCGAGAATAATGGGGCTGACTTCGCCCCGAGGGAGACCAGTCCAGACCATCGCCATCCGCGCTATAAGCACCGACCATATTGACAGTGCCAGAGAGGAGGCCTCTTCTATCCTGCGGCAGCGCCATAATATCCGTGAAGGAGAGGATGATGACTTTGTTATCATCGACATGCAGGAAATCCTTAACCGCATGGAACAGGTCCTGGGCATCTTTCAGGTATTTATAGCCAGTGTCGGTGCCATCTCCCTTTTGGTCGGCGGCATCGGCATCATGAATATAATGTTGGTCTCGGTGACCGAGCGCACACGTGAAATCGGTATTCGTAAGGCTGTTGGTGCCAAGCGTCGCGACATCTTACGCCAGTTCCTGGTCGAATCAGCTATGCTCAGCTTCTCCGGCGGTCTTATCGGTCTATTCATAGCCATATTGGGCACCACACTGATTACCGGGGTCAAACTGGGGCCTTATGCCGTAAAAGCTCCCATGTCACCCGATATCGTTATTATTGCTCTTTCTGTAGCAATCTTTGTCGGACTGGCTTCAGGCATCTATCCCGCCTACAGGGCTGCCCGCCTTGACCCTATTGAATCACTACGCCACGAGTAGCGCTATTTACCCTGCACCAAAGACAGGAATTCAGCCCGGGTTGCCGCCCGAGTGCGGAAAAGCCCCCTCGTTGCTGAGGTAACGACATTGCTCCCCGGCTTCTTGATGCCACGCATAGTCATGCACAGGTGCTCTGCTTGGATAACCACAGCCACACCATCAGGCTGTAACGCCTCAAGGATGGCATCGGCAATCTGCGTTGTCATCCTCTCCTGAAGCTGGGGGCGTTTGGCAAATATCTCCACCACCCGCGCCAGCTTGCTTACCCCGACGACACGTCCCTCCTTATTGGGGATATAGCCAACATGAGCCACGCCATAGAACGGCAACAGATGGTGCTCGCACATGGAATAAAAGGGGATATCCCTGAGTATCACCATCTCACGATGCCCCACCTCAAAGCCCACAGCCAATTCCACCTTGGCATCCATATCCAGCCCGGAAAAAAGCTCACCGTACATGTCAGCAACACGTTGTGGGGTGCCCCTCAATCCCTCTCTACGAGGGTCATCACCAATAGCCTCAATTATAGAGAATATTGCTGCCTCTATCTTCGTTATGTCAACCAACGTCGTCCCCTGGATTTTTCCTTACTCTGTACTAGCGCCTGCCGTAAGTCCTACGGTCCAGAAATCTAACCGACCTGCTATCTGCAGTGGCATAAAGCTCACCCCCTAGGTAAAGAGCCGGCTTCAACTTATCCAGGTCAAGTGTTCCCTTGGCAGTGAGGACATCCTGAGCAAAGTGCACCGCTACAATTTCACCAACCACCCAGACATGGTCACCGTAAGTCCTGCTGTCCAGCAGCTCACACTCATAGGCAGTGTAGGCATCCCGCAATATCGGCACACTAGTCTTCAAAGGCTGCTCTTCGGCAATGCCGAATTTGCCAAATTTGTCTACTTCTTTGCCATCACTGCCGCCAACTGAAGCTACAAGCTCCACGACCTCAAATGGCACGAAGTTCACGCCAAATGCTTTGCTCTGCGCAATAAGTTGATAGGTAAATCTTTTGGGTGCTATGGACACCCCGTAGAGGGGAGGCTCAAAAGAGACAGCGCTATGCCAGGCGGCTGCCATGGCGTTTTTCTTGCCCCCAGCATTAACCGTGATTATCGCTGCCACCTTCGGGTAATGCTGATAGAAATCACCCACGCTTTCTACACTTACTTTGAACATGACACCTCTCCAAGAATCTTTCACCTGTGAATATCTGAGAGCTAACTCCAACCCAGAGCCTGCTCCACTACTCCTACGTCGCAGGGTAATTCTGGAAAAGGCTCGGCAAACTTTGCCGGTAGGTTCGGGTCCTTCAATCCGGTACCGGTGATTATGCACACCACTCTCTTGTTCGAAAGGTCCAGGCCGTGCCGACATACCTTGACCAGCCCAGCCACAGAGGCAGCGGAGGCTGGCTCGCTAAAAACCCCCTCCTTCGTCGCCAGTAACTTATAGGCAGCCAGGATTTCATCGTCGCTGACACAGTCAATAACCCCGCCAGACTCGTCCCGTGCTACCACAGCCCCCTGCCAGCTAGCAGGATTACCAATTCGGATTGCCGTGGCTACTGTTTTAGGTCTCTTGACAACTCTCCCCTTGACTATAGGTGCCGCTCCTTCCGCCTGGAAGCCCATCATCCTCGGGGTCTGGTTTGCCCTATTCACCTGCTTATACTCCATAAAGCCCCTCCAGTAGGCGGTTATGTTGCCAGCATTACCTACAGGAATAAAAAAGTAGTCCGGAGCATCACCCAAATCGTCGACGATTTCAAAAGCTGCTGTTTTCTGTCCCTCAATGCGGTTCGGATTCAATGAATTGACCAGGGTAACCGGGTGCCTGGCAACCAGGCTGCGGACTACGTGAAGAGCCTCATCAAAGTTACCTTGTATGGCAACGATTCTGGCACCGTAAATTATAGCCTGAGCCAACTTGCCCAAAGCGATTTTGCCCTTAGGAATAATAACCACGACATCAAGACCAAAGCGGGCTCCATAAGCAGCAGCCGAGGCACTTGTATTACCTGTAGAAGCGCATATCACGCTCTTGCTCCCGGCTTCCACCGCCTTGGCTATAGCTACCACCATTCCTCTATCTTTGAAAGAGCCGGTGGGATTGCAACCCTCCAGCTTGAAGTAGAGTTCACCACACCTAAGTTCCTTCTCTAAAGCCACGGAACGGACTAACGGTGTGTTGCCCTCGCCCAGCGTGATAATAGGCGTGGCAGAGGTAACTGGCAAGAAGTCACGGTATCTAGCTAGAATGCCCTGCCTCATCACGCTCCTCAGGCTTCCACCCTGACAAAGTTGCTGATATCTTTCACCACCGGTAACTGTTCCAATTCCTTGAGAGCCTTTTGTACTGCCTCCTCCCTGGCTGGATGGGTCATTATCACAATCTCTGCGGTCTGTTGAGTCGCATTAGACTCCTTTTGAATTACCGAGGAAATACTGATAGCATTGTCACCTAGAATCTTTGAGATTTGTGCCAGCACCCCGGCACGGTCAGCAACATTCATTCTCATGTAGTAGCGGGACTCTATTTCAGACACTGGTCTAACATTTCGCTCCGCGGCAAAGGGTAACTTAGGTGGGCTGCTTACTCCTCTATTGATATCTTGGACAATTTTGATGATATCGGAAATAACTGCACTTGAAGTCGCTCTTGGACCGGCACCTTCGCCGTAAAACACCACTCTGCCCACCAGGTCGCCTTCTACATGAATAGCATTATAAACCCCATCCACCTTAGCCAGCAAGGAGTCTTCGGGAATAAACACCGGGTGAACACGGGCTTC
The DNA here is from genome assembly GCA_012961565.1 of Dehalococcoidia bacterium. GTDB lineage: Bacteria > Chloroflexota > Dehalococcoidia > GIF9 > UBA5629 > DTZC01. The sequence continues at coordinate 800 of DTZC01000121.1, read as the reverse complement.
GATAGAATCTCCGCTCAGCTTAGCAATAGCCAGAAGTTTTATGGCATAACCTAGCTCTCCAGCATAGCGAAAGTCACGCCTCTCGAGACGGGAAATACCCTCGTGGTACACGTCCTCCGGTCTGACTTCAGTGCCGAAGGCAATAGTAGCCAGAATAGCCAACTTATAGGCAGCATCCACCCCTTCTATATCCTTTGATGGGTCAGCTTCGGCATAACCAAGCTCTTGAGCTTTTTTCAAAGCTATAGAGAAGTCTAGCCCTTCCTTAGCCATCCGTGTCAATATGTAGTTGGTAGTGCCGTTAAGGATTCCGTAAATGGCTGAAATATCATTTGCCACCAGGTCCTCCTGGAAAGGAGCAATTAGCGGTATGCCACCACCAACGCTAGCCTCACAACGAAGAGATACCTGGTATTCTTGAGCCACGCTCACAAGTTCATTCCAATGCTTGGACATAACCTCCTTATTAGCAGTCACCACGTGCTTGCCACGGGTCAAAGCTTCCCTTATGTATTCAAAGGCAGGATATTCACCTCCTATCAGCTCAACAACAACATCTATCTCAGGATGACTGACCAACTCCTCAAATCGAGTAGTAAATGTATGGCGCTCGATTCCCATAGAGCCATGTTTCGCCGTGTCTTTCTCCAGTATCTTCTTCAGCACTAGCTGGCTGCCCGCCTCTCTAGCCAAGCTATCTGGCTTTTCCCTCAACACCCTAGCCACACCACCACCGATGACCCCCAAGCCCATGAGTCCTATGCCGATGCTACCTCTAGCTACCATGCTTTTTTCCCCCT
>DTZC01000120.1 GCA_012961565.1 Dehalococcoidia bacterium | reverse complement strand
TGCTCAAGGAGATTATGGAGCAGCCAGAAACACTCAAGGCAGCCAGCCATCAGGACAGGGAACTGTTTACTAGAATTGCCCTGGATATTCTAAGAGCTGGTCAAGTAATTGTAACTGCCTGCGGTACTTCAAGGTATGCTGCTTTGGTGGGCAGATATCTTTTCTCCAAAGTGGGGAGAAAGTTTTGCGACGTGGTTATGGCTTCAGAGTTCCACTATTTTGCTGATTCCGTAGACAAGAACACCTTGGTTTTAGCCGTTTCACAGAGCGGGGAGACGGCTGACGTCGTCGAGGGGGTTAAAAGAGCTAAAGATGCCGGTGCTCAAATAGTCTCCATCATTAATAGACCGCATTCTTTGCTCTCAGAGATGAGTCATCAGGTTATCCATCTTAACTGCGGTCCTGAACTATGTGTTGCAGCAACAAAATCATTTCTCAGTCAACTGGCGGTGTTTTACTTGCTATCTTTTTCCATGGTCAATGCCTTTGATAGAGCAGTCTCTAATCTGGAAAATGCTGCCGCTGGAGTGGCTAAAGCTATTACTTGGAACAATGGGAAAATTCGGAGGCTCAGTCTGGAACTGAAGGACAAGAATGACTTCTATTACATAGCCAGAGGGATCAACTTTGCCATTGCATCGGAGGGTGCTTTAAAACTTAAAGAAATCTCATATATTCATGCTGAAGGAATGCCTGCTGGCGAACTAAAGCATGGTACTCTTGCCCTTATTGAGCCAGAGGTTCCCGTAGCTGTAATTTGCCCTGGTGACTATACCTACCATGAGACCTTGAACAACGCTATGGAAGCTAAATCAAGGGGTGCTTATATCATCGCCATTTCTGACAAGAAAAATGAAATCTATGATTTTTGGGTCAAAATCCCTAAAGTTGACGAACTCTTATACCCCATAATCACTGTAATCCCCTTACAGCTTCTAGCATACCACCTAGCAGTGAGCCGCGGCTATGACCCTGACAGACCTCGCAACCTAGCAAAATCGGTGACAGTGAAATAGGTTGATCTTTCATCAAGAATGGCACGGGAATGACCTCGGAAGTTACTGTGAAGCAGTTCGTTTATTGGTGACTTTGAAAAGCATGTACTGGCAATGTGGTGAGCGGCTAAGCATGTTTGGGATTACTAACCGGCTGAGAGTTTCTCGCCTGGACGTTTTTGAACTGATGTGACAGATTTGTCGTGGGAGGATTAGCTTAGAAACGAGCAGAGGTATATCCAACAATAACCGATGGCCGAGCCCCTAAAATCAAAAATTATAGCCGTTATTCCTTGCCTTGACGAGGAACAGTTCATAGGTGATATTGTTGCCAGAACTAAGAGGCATGTTGACCGGGTAATCGTTGTTGATGATGGTTCAAGTGACAATACTGCTCAAGTTGCTAAAGCTGCTGGAGCTGAGGTGATAAGACACAAAACCAGGTGCGGACCGGGGGCAGCCACTAGGTCCGGTCTTGAAATGGCAAGGACGAGCGATGCTGATGTAACGGTGACCTTGGACGGTGATGCACAGCATAACCCAGATGAAATACCCCGGATTGTGAAACCTATTCTCCGCAAGCAGGCTGACCTGGTCATAGGGTCACGGTTTGTGAAAACTAGGGACAAAGAGCCTCATCCGAGACCCACTCATGCCAGCAGGATGCCGAGGTACCGTAAATTGGGCATTGATATCGTTACTTATCTCTACAACGTAGGGGCAAGAATGAAAGTGTCTGACTCTCAGAGTTGCTTTCGCGCTTACAGCCGAAGGTTATTAGAAGCCCTGAACGTGACAGACGATGGCTTCGGTTTCAGTATTGAAATTCTGGTCCAAGCCAGAAAGAAAGGGTTCATCTTTGCAGAAAGCCCTATTTCTTGTATCTACCACTCCAAGAGCTCCAGCATCCACCCGGTAACTCATGGTATTGGTCTTGTCTTAAGTGTCATCAGACACCGCATTAGGTGGTGTTCTTAAAAGAGGCTGCACGATTGTTTCACGCAACTACGGAATACGACTGGGGCGCTGTGAATGATTTCGTTTGAAGAACGCTTAACTAGCAGGGCTGACATTTGTGAAGCCCTGATTGGTTAGTGCAGTGAGAAAGCAATCAGAGGTTGGAATGAGCTTGAAAAACAAGAATGTTTTCATCACAGGGATAAGCGGTTTTGTTGGTTCACGCATGGCAAAGCACCTTCTTGACGAAGGTGCAAATGTTGTTGGACTGGTCAGGAGGCGAGCTGACGGGAGTATCCCGGAAAATATCAAGTATCTGGGAATTGAGAAGGAGATTATACTAGTGGAGGGAGATGTAAGGGATATTTCCAGCGTTGCCATTGCTCTGGACCAGGCTAAGCCAGACGTCATCTTTCACCTTGCTGCCCAATCCTTCATTCCAAGGTCATTTTGCTCCCCAAGTGAAACTATGGATGTTAATTGCCAGGGAACCACCAACCTCCTTGAAGCAATTAGAAGCAAGGGACTGGACCCGGTGATAGTGTTTGCTGGAAGTAGCGAGGAGTACGGACTGGTATTCTTTTCACGCTCTCAATATGAGCAAATCAAAAACAGGTATGGTACAGTTTTCCCTGAGCCGACTCGAATCCCCGAGCTACCGATCACTGAAAGTAATCCCCTTCGCCCTATGTCTCCTTATGCAGTCAGCAAGGTGTATGCGGACTATCTCATGAGAAACTACCACACCTGCTTCGGGCTGAAGACGATAGTCTCTAGGGGTTTTAACCAGGAAGGTGCTGGCAGAGGCAAAATGTTTGTCACCTCAGCTATAACACGACAGATTATGCAATACAAGCGCGGCGAAGTCGATAAGCTAGTTATAGGCAATGTCAGTGCTTTCAGGGACTGGTCACATATTAACGATGCCCTTAGAGGTTATTGCTTACTGGCTGAAAAGGCCAGATATGGGGATGTTTATAACCAAGGCTCGCAGAGAACCAATTCTGTGTTGAGTTATCTCTTACTGAGTCTGGAATGTGCCGGTTACGCTGTGGAAAGGGTTGAAACTCTCAATGGGAACAAAGTTGTACATGCTCCTAATGAACTGGATGACTCAGAGATGTTCGGACTCCGATTTGAAAAGACAAAGGTCGATAGATTGATGCTGGAGGGCAAGCTGGAATTCCACCTCGCAGATATCGGAATTGCTGTCATTACCGACAAGGGGAAAATAATCGTAGAGTTTGATAAAGAGAAGTTCAGACCAGCTGATGTGCCTCTTTTGCTATCAAGGACAGCTAAAATTGAGCAACTCGGATTTCAGGTACAAAAAAGCCTGAAAGACATAATCAGAGACCAGCTAAACTATTTCTTGGACCCAGCTCGATAGCAACACCGAAGTGATAATCTTGGTAAATTCTTGCCACAATAAGCCCGCCAATAGACAAAAACACGGAGAAGTCAATTGTCAAAGCAATGTGCTCGGAATTTCTTCGCCCAAGGGTTTAGTTTGACACTGTCCTGAGCGGTCAACAGTCCGCATTATGCACAGTGAAACATTACATGCCTAGTATGTTAACAGTTTGAGACTGCTGGCAACCCAAGGAGAAACTTGTACATGAAAATTGCAGTGATCCTAGGTACACGTCCTGAAATAATCAAGATGTCACCGGTGATTAGACAACTTGAGAATCAAGGAGAGACCTATTTTATTCTTCACACTGGGCAGCACTATTCCTATAGCTTAGATAAGGTCTTTTTTGAACAGCTCAAATTGCCGCATGCTAAATATAATTTGGAAGCCGGCTCGGGCTCACATGCAGAGCAGACTGCAAAGATACTCATTGGCGTCGAGAGCATCCTCCGAGATGAGAAGCCTCACATCGTCCTAGTGGAGGGAGATACTAATTCTGTGTTTGCTGCCGCACTGGCAGCAGTGAAGCTGCATATACCCGTTGGGCATGTCGAAGCTGGCTTGAGAAGCTATGACAGGCAGATGCCCGAGGAAATCAACCGTATTTTGACCGACCACTGCTCTGACTACTTGTTTGCTCCGACACCACGAGCCAGGCAAATCCTGATTGGCGAAGGTATGCCCCGAGAAAAGGTATTTGTGACCGGCAACACAATCGTCGATGCCGTATATCAAAACCTGGAAATCGCCGTAGAACTTGGCTCATCTCTGGCTAAATTGCAACTCCATCCCAGGAAATACTTTCTGGTAACTCTTCACCGGCAGGAAAATGTCGATAATCCAGCGAGATTTGCACCAATCCTGGAGGGGCTGGACAGAATAGCTTCCGAATTCAATCTGCCTGTAATTTACCCCATTCATCCACGTGCCCGCAAAATGATGGCCCAGTTTGGGCTTGAGCCGCGAAGCTTGACCTTGATAGAACCTCTTGACTTTTTGACCTTTCTCCACCTCGAAAACGATGCCAGACTCATTCTTACCGATTCCGGCGGAGTCCAAGAGGAAGCTTGCATCCTTAAAATTCCCTGTGTTACTTTAAGAGACAATACCGAGAGACCCGAAACCGTAGACGTCGGCGCCAATATTTTGGCAGGCGCCTCTTCGCAGAAAATAGTCGAATGCGTTAATATTATGCTTGAACGAGAATACAACTGGACAAATCCTTTCGGCGATGGCAAAGCAGGCGAAAGAATAACCAGAATCATAACCGGAGCTGAACATGGCTAAGATACTGGTTACCGGTGGCTTGGGCACTGTGGGTAAACCGCTGACACATGAACTGAACCGGAGAGGACACGAAGTATGGGTAGCAGACAGGTTCCACTGCCACGAGCCTAATTACATGAGATGCGACGTAGCTGAATTCCATCAGGTAGAACGCCTCTTCAGTGAAACCATGTTTGATTACGTATATCATCTGGCTGCTGAGTTCGGCCGCAGAAATGGCGAGGACTTTTACGAAAGCCTCTGGAAAACCAATGCCATTGGTACCAAAAATATAATAAGAATGCAGGAGAGACTGAAGTTTCGAATGGTCTTTACCAGCAGCTCTGAAGTCTATGGAGACTACAGCGGGGTCATGAGCGAGGATGTGACGGACAAAGTGCCTGTAAAACATCTGAATGATTATGCTATGAGTAAATGGGTGAATGAAATGCAGATTCTGAACTCTGCCAGCATGTTTAGTACCGAGACTGTCAGAGTTAGACTATTCAATACCTATGGTCCTGGAGAATACTACTCAGAATACAGGAGTGCCATCTGTATCTTCATATACAGAGCGCTACACAACCTGCCTTACACAGTGTACACAAAACACAAACGGACCTCCTCTTACATTGACGATACCGTGAGAACCTTGGCTAACATCATTGACAATTTCAAGCCTGGTGAAGTATACAACGTAGCTGGAAACTACCTCCACGATATGAGAAGGGTTTCGGACATCATTCTCAGTTATCTGGGCAAGGATGACAGTTTGGTGAAGTATCGGGACACAG
>DTZC01000119.1 GCA_012961565.1 Dehalococcoidia bacterium | reverse complement strand
ATCTTTAACTCATAAGGTGTTAGGTGGGGTTTGCTATTGCCATCGCCGCTGAGACAGAGTATCCACCGCAATGCCTCGGCTGCTGACAGTTCAGTTACCTCTATTATGTTCATGCCATCAACCGTGATAGCTAAAGATTCAGGCTTAAGTCGTTTCCCGCGGCAAGCTGGACATGGATAAGAAGCCATGTACCGTTCGATTTCAGCTCGGGTATTGTTTGACTCAGTATCTTTATAGATTCGCTCCAAGTAGGGAATAGCGCCTTCATAAGCAGTAAAATATTCTCTAACTCGTCCATAGCGATTGCGATATCGCACAAGTTCTCCATTTTCACCGTAGAGGATGAGGTTGAGGTGTTCTTTGCTGAGCTTATTAACAGGGGTATGGAGTGAGAATCCGTATCGGCGAGCTAAATCCTGAAGTTCGCCAGCGTGCCAGGCAAACCAGCCCCAGGCATGGATGGCACCTTGAGCTAAGCTGAGGTCTTTGTTAGGTATGAGGAGGTCTGGGTCGATTTCTAGTTTCACACCTAGTCCACTACATTCGGGACAGGCACCATGAGGGCTGTTAAAGCTGAACGTCCGCGGTGCGATTTCACCCAGACTGATACCGCAATGAACGCAGGCGAAGTGTTCAGAGAACAGCAGTTCATTTCCATCAACGATAGAGATGAGGACAACACCCGCTCCGAGTTTCAGTGCTGTTTCAACTGAGTCGGCAATACGACTGCTATCTGCCTCGCCCACTTGAAGGCGGTCAACTATAACTTCAATGGTGTGCCTCTTGTTCTTATCCAGTTGGAATTCTTCGGAAAGGTCACAAATACGACCATCAACTCTGACACGAACAAATCCTGCCTTGCTCAAGTCATCGAATATTGCTTGATGTTCTCCTTTGCGGTCTCGAACCAATGGCGCCAGAATCATGATTCGGCTACCGCCAGGTATTGCCTGAATGGCATCAACGATTTGCTGTACTGTTTGGCGGGAGATTTCGCGACCGCATCTGGGACAATGTGGATGGCCAACACGAGCGAAAAGAAGCCGCAAATAGTCGTAGATTTCAGTCACCGTGCCCACGGTGGAGCGTGGGTTATGTGAGGGCCCCTTTTGGTCAATTGAGATTGCTGGGCTCAGTCCCTCGATGTAATCTACATCTGGCTTTTCCATCCGCCCTAAGAATTGGCGTGCATATGCAGACAGTGACTCTACATAGCGGCGTTGTCCTTCCGCATATATTGTGTCGAAAGCTAGGGAGCTTTTTCCTGACCCAGAAACACCCGTTATTACAACCATCTTGTCTCTGGGGATAGCCAGATCTATGTTCTTAAGGTTGTGCTCCCGTGCTCCCTTAATGATTATGCTGTCTAAAGGCATGTGTTTGTTCCTAGGGTGGCTTCGCTTATTATTGTAGCATGAGAGTCGATTATGCTGCATTCTGCTTTCCCCTTTCGTGATGATGTTCGCTTGCAATACCAGTCGTAGATAGTATTGTTTAACAACTTTAGTCAGGAAAAAACAACGCCAGAAATTAATTTAGTAGTTGGTAAGCTTTAGCTATATTTGTGTAGTTATATCACAGAGGAATACGTTTTATTTTCTTCCCAGGGCGCGGCGGCTTTTTAAGGATTAATATTAATATTGTATAATTGCCGAATTAGTAGGAGAGGTGACTGGCATGCGTTACGAGACTCTTATTTATCAAAAAGCTGGTGCTGAGTGCATGATAACTATTAATCGACCGACAGTGGCTAACGCAATAAATATGCGCCTAGCCGAGGAATTGGCAGATGTTTGTGCTGATATCAGTCACGATGAAAGGATAAGAGTGGTGGTTGTTACCGGTGCTGGAGACAAGGCGTTTTCTGTAGGTGTTGACCTGAAGGAGTCATCGTACCAATCAGCAAGGTTGATATCTGTGGCTGCGCCTATAGCTAGTCTTAAGGTTCCAGTTATTGCTGCTATCAATGGGGACACATTAGACCAAGGTCTGGAGTTAGCACTAGCATGTGACATTAGATTCGCTGTAAGTACGGCTCGCTTTGGGTTAGTTCACATTGGTTCAGGTCTTATGCCTTGGGACGGAGCAACTCAACGCTTACCTCGATTAGTAGGAAAAGCCAGAGCTATGGAAATGTTCCTCAGCGGAAAAAGCATAGATGCCGCTGAGGCTTTGCGGATTGGCTTGGTCAATAGAGTGGTAGAACAGGAGCAGCTCATGCCGTTGATAAGAGACGTGACACAAAGAATAGTGTCGAAGGCGCCTTTTGCGGTCGAGTATGCTAAGGAGGCAATATGCAAGGGGCTGGATTTGACGCTTGAGCAGGGTCTGTGCCTGGAAGCCGACCTTTATTGCCTCCTACAAACGACTGAAGACCGGACTGAAGGAATTAAGGCTTTTCTCGAGAAGAGGCCCCCTCAATTCAAGAGCAGATAATAGACTGCTTGCTTTTGTAGGGCAGATGTTCAATTTTGAAACCCTGATATACGAAAAAGAGGACAACGTTGCTTATGTGACGCTTAATCGTCCTCAGGTCTTGAATGCATATAACATCAGGATGCGGGATGAGCTATATCAAATCCTGGGTGCAATCAAGGATGACCCTGAGATAAAAGTAGCCATTTTCAAGGGTGCTGGAGATAGAGCATTTTGTGCTGGAGCTGACCTGTCTGAGTTTCTAACTGCTCCGTCACCTACAGTTGCTCGAGAGGTACGCTGGCAACGGGATGTCTGGGGGCTTTTCTTGAGCATACCACAGCCGCTGATTGCTGCTCTCCACGGTTATGTCCTCGGTTCTGGAATTGAGATGGCATTGTGCTGCGATATAAGGATAGCTTCGGAAGATGCACAGTTTGGCTTGCCCGAAATCGGGCTGGGAATAATCCCAGCTGCCGGAGCTACGCAGACCTTGCCCCGTGTCATAGGGCAAGCTAAAGCCCTAGAGATGATGTTTCTAGGTCATCGCGTTAACGCAGACGAGGCTCTGGCAATGGCCTTGGTTAACCGGGTGGTGCCTAAAGCTGACCTATTGCCTGTGGTTGATGAACTAGCAAGACAAATTGCGTCTCTTGACATTGTGGTGGTTAGGTGTATTAAGCAGGCGGTGACGAGAGGCTTGAGTCTGAGACTGCACGAGGGGCTGGAACTGGAAAGAAGGCTGGCAAGCCTTGTTTGGCAGTTCAAGCAGTGATATAGTGCCTGCTGATATACTTCTATTTCAAGTATCCTTGAGTGGTTTATGAGAGTGACATCTGTTGATGCACTGCCGATATGCCCCTTTGCTGGTGTCCGCCTTCTTACTTAGGCATGTGGACAATCATATATTGACAGAAATGCTAACAGATGCTAGGAGGTGCCGCCCCTTTCCCCTTGCTCTCAACAGAATCAGGCATCATTGTTATTCCCCGGATAAGGCTTTGAAATCTTTTCTATGCGCCGGTCGGATTCTTCCAGTTCCCTGTGTAAATTCCTCAATCTTATCCTGAAATGTATTCGGTCGATTATAGTGAAGAGCACCCACTTCAAGATTACACTGCCAACCACGAGATAGAACCATACAAAGGTTAGGTAGCTTGGCTGCTGCCAGATTATATACATGACCTTTGCCCAGGTTAGTGAGAAGATAACCCCTACGATGACTTTATAGAAGTTTATACCGAGTCTTAGGCGCAACCTCTAGCCCCTCTATTTGGATGCCTTTAATGGCACATTCCTTTGGCACGAATTATAATTGCTGCTTGGAGGGTTAACAAGCGAGACAGCGGCTGTTGTCCCCTGCTGTGTTTATAGCTCTTGACCCTGGTTATGTGCTCAATCCCACAAAGGACTATTCTTCTGAACTGGCTGTGTATATTGTCAGCGGGTCGTGACTGGCTAGGACTGCCTTCATTGCGGGTTCTTCCTTCTCCTATGGACCACCAGGACAGCCGAGCTAGCAGTGATAAGTAATATGGCGCTCACTATCCATATCCATACAGGTAAGCGACTCATCGTTGAGAACGCAGCATCCTCAGTAGTAATGCCGTTTTCCGATGTTGCAGGTACAGGTTCAAAATGGGAATCCTGCCCTATCTCCGCCGAGGCTATACTGAAAGACATAACCTCGGACCACTCACCCTCGCCTGTTTCTCCTGTAGCTGCCTGGCTTACTCTTATCTTCCAATAGTATCTCTCACCTTGTTGTATATCGACTGTTTGGGGTAATGTCCAGCTTGGTATTTTTGGGTTTTTGGGGCTTATGGTCTCTTGCAGTATGATGTCGGTGAAAGAGCTATCCTTTGCTAGCCAGAGCTGGTATTCCACGGCTATTGTAGGGTGCTTCCATCTAAAAATGATGTCAGCGATGTGCCCGGTCTTTAAATAAATGGGTATTACCTCGTTCATTGCCGGTGCAATAGGTACTGGAGCCTGGAATAGTACCTGTGGGCTTGGTGGTGCTGGCGTTATGTAGAGAGGGCTTGGTGCCAGGCAATCATAGAAATTCCATAGTCGTCCTGTGGTGGCAGTGTAAGGTCTGTCGTCAATTGCCCACAGGTTGATGCCTGCTGAAATTTTTAATGAGACAGGTTCTCTGGTGAAGACAACCCCGGGAGGTAATCCCACGCTTAGGCTGTCCCACTCCACAAAGGGTGGTGATAACCTTTCCGGTTGCAGGGTGCGGTCAACAGCTGCGCCGCCTCCGTGTGCCCAGGCACCGTAAAGAACGCCGAACTGCGCCAGTCCGTGAAAGCTACGTCCCGGTGACCCCATAGCTGTCCAGCCCAGGTTTGACCCTGGAACCCAGCTGTAAATCTGGCAGGCGGCATCATCGCTGGCAGCATAAATGATTAAGACATTCCGAAAGCGGTAATCGGCGGCTACATGCATTCTGCCGGGATATGGTATAGCTGGAGTCGGTTCAAAGGAAATACCTCTGTCCAGTGAATAGGAAACCATGCCTTCACCATTATCGCCAACGACAACTGCACCTGTAGGTGTGGCAGTGATGCTATGTCCTGTGCTTAAGGCGGTATGTACTGCCTGTGCCCATTGCCATCTATGAGCTGAACCTTTGCCCCTACGGACATAATTATCATCAAGTACGAATATATATGGTACATTATTGATGATAGCAACAGAGAAATCAGTGACTTTGATGCCCGGCAAGGTGTGTGACCAGGTCTGCCCCATATCTGACGATTGCCTCAAGTCGTCTGTCAGTCGTGAAGCGAAAAACACGCTCCGGTCACTCACCTCGCCGCTTGTCCGCAGAATCAAATCGTTGGTTAGTGACAGAATACATAACACCCGCTCCCAGGTTCTTGCAGCAAGCGCTGTAGGTGAACCTACGCTTCGCCAGATGCTATCGAAGTTACTTATCCCGGGGTGATTATTGATGGATGCCAGATAGATTATGTCCGAGGCGGGTGTCACTGCGACGTCAGAGAGAAACGTTATCTCGGTGTCTATCAGACTGACCTGATTCCACGTCATGCCGTTGTCTAGGCTCAGTGACAAAGCTGATTCATCGAGGGCAACACTAATCAAGTAGCCCCCGGGCCAGCTTGCCGCGTCATTTAGAGTTGCGGAACTAGTAGCACAATAGGCCCGCCCACCATCGGGACTCCAAGCGACCTGGGCGTTAGCGTAACCGGAGTTAGCCGCTCCCGTAGGCGCTTTTTGAGTTTGGAACCAGCAGGGCTCAGGACAGGTGATTGGGGCATCTGTGAACCAAGTTAACACTGTTGCAGAGCTGTGGTCACCCAAAACCTCTCCCGCAAGGAGCTTGCCAGAGGCATAGGTGCCATGATAGGCAATGCTGGAAATCCTTTTTGGTGCAGAGGCTGGCATAAGTAGATATGGAATGACGTCATCAAAGCGGTAAATACCAGCGTTACCGGTAGCACCGGCATCGTCTATGCTGACGTAGAGGCGGCGCCGGCTTGGAGCCTGGCCGGAGAAGTCAGATGGTAGTTCTAAATCAGCAGTGACAATCTGGCTTGCCTTTGGCGATGTCCCAGAACCAGTGACTGTGATTTCCAATGCCTCCTGTGTATTCCAGTTAGTAGTATTGGAGTTAATATCGCGTATACCGAGATTGACATAAGTACCGGTAGCATCAGCCCATACGGTCACAAGGCAGGAATCAAAGCGATAACCGGGCGAGAATTTCACTGCCAAGATGTCACCGGCAAAATTCTGGTCTGCCCAACTGCCTTGCCCAGCTGCTTTGAAGATATATAGTTTACCAGCGCCAGTGCCAGTTCTAGTACCGATGGCAATATCATAGCCGCTGTAGCGGGGTGAAATAGCGATAGTGCTGATGTTATTTGCAGCAGGGCATTTGGTATCCTGCCAAGTGACACCACCATCGACCGAAAGAAATACTTTCCGAGGCAGTCCACCATCGCTGGTAACCACGGCTACAAAACGCGGGTTGTCTGGGGCAGTGGTAATACTCCATGCGGGGAGAGCAGCACCAGCAGTTGCTAGGTATTGCGTCAAATCATCCCAAGTTATGCCTCCGTCTGTTGACTTGTACACCTTGCCCTGGGATGTATCTACCGCATAAAAAGTCCTGCTGTCACTGCCTATAGCAATAGCGTTGATTTCTGATGGACTGACGAAAGTATTGCCAGCGTTGCTTGGAGTATCGACGGTACTCCACCGCACTGCTCCTGGGTGAGCTGATGCAGGTATAGTTAGAACCATCGCCGTAAAGGTTGCAATTGCTATTGAGATAGGTGCCAGTTTAGAAAATCTGCTCTGGTTAATGAGGGTTTTCATGACATGGTTTCCGGGGGCAACTTGTCAGACGGGATGACTTCTTCAGTGGTGGGCTCCACCTGTGGCATGTCATTCGTGTAATGCGGTTCAGGTGGTATAAGCTCCTGTCCCGGCATATAAGTTCTTTCTTCAGTAGCAGTGCTAAGCCGGCTGTAGACGATGTCCACACCGCCTTCGTGGGGTTCTGTGTGCCCTCGCGGTAACCAGCACTTGAGGATTTCCCATTCCTGATATATGTCTCGCCTCCAGGTAACAGCGAGGGCAGTCTGGCCACCAGTCGTCTCCTCGTCTGCAGACGGCAGAGACACGGTCTTAGTCTCCGCCTGCTCCCAGCTACTGACAACGACTCTGGTTGGCTTCTTGGCAACGAAGTTGCAGGTTGTGCCTTCCTCTACTGGTACTGCTTCTTCGGTCGCTGTTGTGGCTGGTGGCGCAGGCTCGGGAGCCGGCAGCCTTTTCTCTGTATCGACAGCTTTGACTTCAGGCGGCTCTTTAATTCCCATGGAAGCTCTAATCTCCTCCTCATATTTCTGCAGGAGTTCACCGAACTTCTCCATGAGCTGTTCACGTGTTGTTGGTGGTCCCAGTTTTGGTTTATCGCCGCCAATCATGACCACGGTTGTTTGAGGTGGTTGTGTAGGTGGGGGTGGTGGCATCGGCTGATATGTTGGAGGATAAGGCATTGGTTTGGGCTGGAGGCTACGTAGCAGGAGGTATAGTCCATAGCTGCCAAAAATGAGTAGCAGAATCGCCAGGGGTATCAGTATCATCGGCAGGGTGTAGTTAGGTTCCCAGCGTATGTCTATCGTCTTTGGCTCTTCCATCATTACAGTGCCGCTGGGATTTACTGCTGTCAGCTTCCCGCCAAATATACCCAGGATGCCAGGCATGCGCACTTCTGGGTCGGCTGTGCTCCATACAGCTTCAGCACCAGCCTTGTACCAGCCACTGCCATCTACCTCACCATAATCAGATATCAAGCTCAACTTGTAATATGTGTCATATTTTGCAGTGCAGCTCCCGGGTGCGCTGATAGCCAGTCTCATATCCCTGCTTGAAGTCGTTTCACCTGTAGGTAGCACCCAATGAGAGAAACGGTACTGTGTGCCTGGCTCATCCTCATCACTGACCTCATCCGGAGCGGTAGCTCTTAATATGTAGCCTTGCTTGTACCAGCCGCTGCCGGATAACTGGACAACATTTGGCGGCTCACTTTTGAGTTCGATAGAGTATTCAGTATGATAAGGAAAGGTAGCATGGGGTGAAGTTTCGCTGACTGTCAATTTGTCCACCTCAGCCCTAAATCTAATACCGGACTCAGTTGGATGCTGGATAACAGGTTCAACACGTACCGTGCGGCTGATACCCAGGTCAAGGCTGAGATTCAACGATTGACCGCCCTGTAGTGTTGCCACGTGGCCTCCATCCAGGAATATCTTCGTCTCGCCGGCTTTGAGTCCTGCACCAATAGTAATGATAGCTTCATAACCTCCTTTTTCAACAGTGAGGTTGAAGCTTTGCTGACCGGTGACAGGAGGAATTGAACTATCGGTGACTTCTACTATGAAGCTGTATGTACCAGCACTGCCCTTGACTGGAGTACCTGAGATGTAACCTGTGGTTGTGTCCACCATAAGTCCGCTGGGCAGATTGCCACTGGTAATAGTCCAAGTGTAAGGTGACTTGCCACCGCTTACCCTTATTGCTTCGGAGTAGCTCTCGCCTTCTGTTGCTGGAGATAGAGTGGCGGTAAGAAATTTTAATGGTGGTGCGCTGATTATTATGGAGAAGCCCTGTTGGGGAGATGTACCTGTTGTATCAGTGACAGTGACAAAGAAGGGAAATGTTCCTGCTGTAGTAGGAGTCCCGGAGATGACACCTGTAGTGGGGCTTAAGGTCAGCCCTGGTGGTAAAGCACCGCTGGTGATTGCCCAGGTGCAGGGGCAGCTCAGTGGTGCGGCAGTTAATGTTGTGGAGTATGGGGTTCCTACCTGTCCGTTGGGCAGTGTGCTGGGGAAAATAGTCGGTGCAGCTAGAATAGGGCTAGTCAGCATAAAAGCCAGACCTGTCAGGAGAAACAGGCAGATCAGTCCTCGGTACAATGCATGACCGGCTCCCCCCGCTGAGCAAGAATTTCTCGATCTTTTCCTCGATTCAAGCTTGCTCATATTCAAGTCTATTATAGTAGTCAGGAGAATGTTTGTCGATGCTCCATAAGCGAGGGCTGAGTGATGAGTGTTGACGGGCGTAGTGCGATTAGGCTTGATTCTAGTCGCGCTTGGCTATGACATCTAGAATCTTTGCCGGCGAAGTGTAAGTTTTCCAGCTGTGACTGATCCCTGCTGGAATGAAGTAGGTTTCCATTGGCTTAAGTAGCCTCTTTTCCTCGCCGATGAACATCTCTATTTCACCCTCTAGAACTATGCCGCACTGGTCAAAGGGATGGTCATGAACGGCGCCTTCTTTGTTAGCAGAGATTTCCATAAAAGCCATGGTCAGGTTGGTTCCGGGCTCCATTTTACTCCAGATGCCAGGGCGGAATTCTTCCAACTTCAGCGTTGCTAAATTCCAAAAGCTCATGACTCACCTCCACTTTGAGTGTAACACACGTGATGGCCAGGAGAGTAGTACCTCTTATCGTTTGCCTCTGGAGAGGCATTGGCGACAAATAAACTCTAAGAGTGCGAAGCAGGATGGTCATGCTTCGCCAGCAGTAGTGCATTTTGAGATAATTCAACAGTTGTCAGCACCCTCACTTTTGTTTTATCTGTAAAGGCATGCCTGCTACTAAAAAGTAGACCTCATCGGCGAAGCTGGCGACCGATTGGTTAGCTTTGCCTAAAAGGTCGCGATAGATGCGCCCCAGTTCAGTCTCGGGGACTACTCCCATACCGACCTCGTTAGAAACGATGATGAAACAGAGATCAAGGCTGTTCATGCAGCTAATTAGCTCGTCTACTTCGTTAGCCACTCTTTTTTCGACCTGCTGGTAGTTAAGCTCATTGCGAATTTCAGTACAAATAAGGTTAGAAACAAGCAGGGTGAGGCAATCTATAACCACCACTTCAGCATTTCCTGCCTGCTCCTTGATTTCTCTCCCGATGGCCGTTGGTGTTTCCAGCGTCCGCCAGCCTTTAGAGCGGGACTCCTTGTGCCTCTCAATCCTTGCTTGCATCTCTTTATCCAATGCCTCGCCAGTAGCCACGAAGAGAACGTTGTCGCTGAGCCTGGCAGCCAGCTCTTGAGCAAAGCTGCTTTTACCACTGCGAACGCCGCCTAGTATAAGGATGCACTGCTTTGCCACTATTGTCTTCCCTTAAGCTTCTATTTGTCTTCTCGGTGGAGACCTTTCACAGCATGGAGCCTGTCCTGTGTAACAGGATATTCTTTGCCACGTTTGGCATGATGGGCCGTGAGCTTACGATGACAGGGATGGAGAGACCTTGGGAAATGGTTGTCACAGGTGTCAGCTAGGCTATAGCCTTTTATTTCTAAATACCAGTAGTTATCCCGGGCTTTAGGCATTCCTCTGTCTAGTTTTATGCGCTTTTTAAACAATGGTCCGTCGTAAACAAAGGTGTGGAATTCTCCAGCTTCACCACAGATGTCGATTTTCGATTTCATTGCAAGCTGACTGAGTTCGGTAGCGAGTTTTCTATCCACGTCTTTGCCCAGCCAGTCCTTACTTATGATTTCGGTTTTGACACTGACGATTATAGCCTTAAACTCAGCCTCGATAAAATCGTTTAGGAGCTGCAGGCTATCTGAGCCCCAGAGAGGTAATATTGCCTTTATACCAACTTCGCTACAGACCCTCTCTATCCAGTCTTTGTGTTCCTGAAGATGGATATCTCCTGTAATAAGTCCGGTAATTCCTCTGCGCTTGAGTTCCCGCAGGACAGATTTAAATTCGGTTTCATAGGTCTCCCAGGTGACTTTTCGCTGGAGCATAGGGAGACCTATTGCTCGGGACTGTAAGGCTATAAGTTTGTAATCCAAGCCGTGTGACATGACCTGTGTTGAATTGCGGTTGACAAAATTGAGCAGCCCGGTTACTTTTATCCCTTGGCAAATCGCTTTCCACAAGGCAAAGCAACTGTCTTTGCCACCGCTCCATGAAGCAACGTACTCGGTCACTGTAGCCTCCCCAAAATAATGAGAAGTAGGAGCACTAAGACCTCTGCTAGCTCGTTGATTGCTCCGTAATTGTCACCGGTGAGCCCGCCAAGACGCAAGCGGAAACAGCTGGCAATACCTAGGACAATGAGCAAAAGTACTGCTATCAGTACTAATCCCCACCATTTCAGTAACACTACTGCGGTCACTAGGGCTATAGCTGTGGCTGCAGTCAGTCTCTGCCAGGTGGCTCTCTGTTTGAAGACCAGTCCCATGCCGACATTTTTGGCGT
>DTZC01000118.1 GCA_012961565.1 Dehalococcoidia bacterium | reverse complement strand
GCTGCTGTCCGCCGGAAAGAGCCAGTCCTGACTTTTTCAAGTCATCTTTGACCTCATCCCACAGTGCAGCTGCCCTGAGGCTCTTCTCTACTATCTCATCAAGCCTTGCCCGGTGATTCAGCCCCAGCACCCGGGGACCAAAGGCAACATTATCATATATGGACTTAGGGAAGGGGTTAGGCAGCTGGAATACCATGCCCACTCTCTTCCTTAGCTCAACGACATCGACCTCAGGCTCATAGATGTTCATCCCGTCCAGAAGCACCTCACCCTCTAGGCGAGTATGTGGAACTATATCATTCATGCGGTTCAAAAGCCGCAGAAAGGTAGTCTTACCACAGCCCGATGGTCCGATGAAAGCCGTAATCTGGCGCTCTCTGATATTCAGGGTGACCCCTTTAAGAGCTTGCGACTTTCCATAGTAGAAATTAAGCTCTTTAATCTGTATTTTGGGGTCCATTTCTAAGCTCCTCCGCTCATTTTAGCTTGAAAGCGCCGTGAAAGCCACTTGGTAATGCCGTTAATGGCAAGGATTATCACAATGAGCACAACTGCTGTGCCCATAGCCACATCGAAGGCTCTGGTCTCCATGGCGATATAAAACACATGCAGGGATAGCGGCCGCCCCTGGTCAAACAGTGATGTTGGCATAAGGTGACTACCACCCATGGTAACAAAGAGTGGTGCCGACTCGGCTACGGCACCACCAATGCACAGGATGATGCCGGTGACAATCCCGGGCAAGGCGGCAGGCAAAATCACATGCCTTACTGTTTGCCATTTGGTGGCGCCTAAGGACAGCGCCGCTTCCCGGTATGATTGGGGCACCATTCTCATCGCTTCCTCTGAAGCGCGGATAATAAACGGCAGCAATAAGCAGACCAAGGTCAGTGCCCCGGCGAGGATGGAGAAGCCAAAACCGAGCATGCGGACAAAGACGAGAAAGCCAAATAAACCAAAGACAATGGAGGGCACCCCAGCCAGGAGTTCAATACCATACCGAATAAGGCGAGTTAACCAGTTAGCCGGGGCATACTCGGCGAGGTAAATAGCCGCCCCGAGTCCCAGAGGGGTGAGGACAATCAGGGTAATACCTACAAGGTAAATGGTAGAAACAATTGCTGTTGAGATACCACCCTCGGCAGTCAGCCCGCCCTCAGGTGGGGTAAGCAGGAATTCGGGGTCAATCACGGCTATCCCTTTCGCCACGACATAGCCAACAATAACCAGCAGAATAAGCACGGTGGAAACACCAGTTACCCAGGTCACTCCCCAGGCAAACCTCTGTGTCAATTTAGGTGACAGTCTCATTGGCTTATCTCCTTTTTGCGAGCCAGAAAAGCAACGCTATTTAAGACTATAATGAAAACAAACAGCACCACGCCGGTAGCAAACAAGGCATTCTCATGGATGCCGGTGGCATAGGCTATCTCCACGGCGATGTTGCCGGTCAGTGTCCGCACTGAGTCGAGGGGGGAATTAGGGAAGATTGGCGAGTTGCCGATAACCATAATCATCGCCATCGTCTCGCCTACTGCCCGACCCATTCCCAGGACGGCAGCGGCAACAATGCCAGAGCGGGCAGCTGGTAACAGCACTTGCCATATCGTCTGCCAGTGGTTGGCACCCAGAGCCAGTGCCGCTTCTTTATACTGGATAGGCACGCTGCGAATACTGTCCTCGCTGATGCTAATAATGGTTGGCAGAACCATAGCGGTAAGTACAATTACCGCCGTCAGCAAGCTGAAGCCGGTGCCGCCAAGCTCACGCACCAGCGGCACCAGGGCTGCCATGCCCACCAGCCCATAGACTACTGATGGAATACCGACTAAAAGCTCTACCGCTGGCCGGAAGATTTCCCGAATGCGATGAGGAGCAACCTCGGCAAGAAAGATGGCGCAAGCAACCCCTAACGGAACTGCCAGTAGTAGTGAACCAATGGCGACACATATTGAGCCGACAATCATGGTCAGGATACCAAACTGCCCGTCCCCCGGACGCCACTCCCCACCAAACAGGAACTGCCCCAGCCCGATTTCACCAAATACTGGCATACCTTCTTTGGCGATGAAGGTGGCAATGAGCAGCAGAACCAAAAAGGAAATGGCGGCGCAGATAAGCACCATAGATTTTGAAACTCGGTCGATAAAATAACGAGACATTTTTCTTCTCCCTACTGTTTAGCGATTAGAAGGGCTATAGGGGCAGTGCCCCCATAGCCTCCAAAGGAAGGAGGAGAAAATGGGCTTATCTGACAGGAATAAAACCTTCGTCCTCAACAATTTTTTGTCCCTCCGGGCTTAAACAGAAGTCAAGAAAATCTTTAACTAACCCGGCAGGCTCACCCTTGGTCAGCTTAAAAAGGGGGCGAACCAGGGGGAAATTGCCGGCTTTAAGATTCTCCAGAGTCGGTGCCACGCCGTCTATAGCCACAGCCTTGGTTGACGGGTCAAGATATGGGTAGCTGATATAGCCAATCCCCAGTGGCATCTCCGCCACTGCTGTCCTCACCATGCCGGCGCTGATATGAAATATGGCACCAAGGGTAATCTTCTTGTCGCCCATAATCAGCTTCTCAAAGACCTTTCTCGTCCCTGAACCCTCTTCTCTGGAGATGACAGCAATAGCGCCGGGGTCACCACCTACCTGAGCCCAGTCAGTAATTTCCCCGGCATAGATACCCCTTATCTGCTCCGTGGTCAGGTTGGCTACTTTATTAGTCGGGTGAACCACGACCACGATGGCATCACGGGCGATAACATGGGGTATAAGCTCTGGCCACTTCTCTTTCTCGCTTGCCTTAAGCTCACGAGAACAGTTGCCAATGTCTGCAGTGCCATCAGCTACCGATTTGACACCGACACTGGAGCCACCGCCAGCGACATTGATGGTCACCTCGGGATGCCTCTCCATATAGGCTTTGGCTAGTTTTTCCGATACCGGCTGAACCGAGGTTGAGCCAGCGATATTAATCGTGCCCCCGGCTTCTGGCGCACAACCTACGGTCAAACCTGCTGTTAGTAACACTGCCACCATCATACCTGTTAACTTTTTATGCATTTTTGCACTCCTTTTGATTATTTTGGCTATTCGTCTCTTTTCTATGCTGGTTTCAGTTTCATGAGCACAAACCTCCTTTTCACGAGCTTCTTCCTGCCTGAGGCGAATCGTGGCTTAATAGTGGCAGGACTGTTACAAGGATGCAGAGCTTCATTGCAATATCGCTGCCTCCACATTTCGTGTCCCCCTTTATTCATGAACTGCCGCCATTTCCTCAATAAATTGTGCAGCAGGGTGATGTCCGCCCAAGGCTTCAGGATGCTCAAAGATAAGGTGCAGCACTGCCTCAGCAGTGGCCAGATTGGTTGCTAGTGGCACATTGTGGACATCGCAAATCCGAAGCAGTGCCGATATATCTGGCTCATGGGGCTGTGCCATCAACGGGTCACGAAGGAAAATCACTGCCCCCACATCGCCATTGGCGACCAGGGCTCCAATTTGCTGGTCGCCGCCGTGGGGTCCGCTCTGCATTAGAGTTACTGGTAAGCCAACTCTTGACTGAATCAGCTGCCCGGTGCTTCTGGTAGCAACTAAGTCAAGCCCAAGCAGTTCACCCCGATGCGCCTTCAATAGACAAACCATGTCACCCTTCTTTGAGTCGTGAGCAATCAGGGCTAGAGCCAGCCTTTCCATATGTTCACCTCCCTCCTTCATAAAATTAGCCTTAACCAAATCCTTCATCCTGTTTTAAGCATAACAGGGGATGGTTAAGGCTCAATTAAGAGAGTGTTAAATTTTGTTTAAGGTTTGGTTAAGGCTTCACTGCCATGGGTAGAGTGAAGGTAAAGGTTGAGCCCTTACCCTCAATGCTCTCTGCCCAAATCTTGCCGCCGAGGGCTTCCACGATATGCTTGGCGATAGCCAGCCCCAGTCCGGTGCCACCACCAGCTCTGGCTTTATCAGCCTTGTAGAAGCGCTCGAAGATGCGCGGCAGCTCATCAGCAGGAATGCCCACTCCGGTGTCAGCCACTGAAATCAGGATACTGTCACCTTCAGCGGCCGCTGATATGGTTACCTTGCCATCCGGCAGGGTGAACTTGATAGCGTTGTGGACCAAGTTGACCAGGACCTGTTCCACCCGCTCCCCGTCAGCCAAAGCTCGAGGTAAAATAGAAGGGATGTCCATCTCAAGACTAAGTCCACCTCTTTCCGCCTGCATCTTGAACCGCTCGGCAACACGTTTTACCACTCCTTCTACGTCAACAGGCTCCATGTTAAGCGAGACCTTACCACTTTCAATGCGAGATAGTTCACCAAGCTCATTTGCCATCTGGGTCAATTTGTCCACTTCAATGTCTATTTTGCAAAGGAAGTCCCGGGCTACTGCTCCATTCTCAATTGCCCCGCCTTGAAGTGTTTCCACCAGAACCTTGAGCGAGGCTAGCGGAGTGCGTAATTCGTGAGAGATGTTAGAAATAAAATCGCGACGCACCGTTTCTAGGCGACGGAGCTCGGAGATATCTTGGACCAGCACCAGTGAGCCACTGTCTAGCGGCGTGGCTATCACCTTAAAAAACCGCCTCCCCGGCTCGGTCTCCACTACCTTCGTCTGCTGCTTTCGGGTTTTGAGACATTGTTGAAGGATGCTGTCCAGTTCGTGGTCACGTACTACCTCGATAAAAGTGAGCCCCACCATCTTATCCCCAGAAAGCCTGAACAGCTTCTGCGCTGCCCAGTTGACCACAGCTACCCTACTTTCACCATCAACTAGCAGAATCCCATCATCTATTGTGGATAGAATGGCAGCCATTTTGTCCCGCTCACTGGTCAGCAAGGCCACCATCTCTTTTAGTCTGGCTGACATCAAGTTAAAGGCTTCTGCCAGCTTCCCCACTTCATCCTGGGAAGTCACCTCGATTTTCTGGCCAAGCTCGCCATGAGCCATCCTGTTAGACATCTGGGTGAGCCTCTTAATAGGACGAGTAGTTGCCCTTGATATCTGCACTGCCAGCAGGATAGCCACCGTAGTAGCGACAGCAGTGCCGCCAATTATCATCCGGTTTACGTGCCCCAGTGACTCATTTACCTCAGCCAGTGGCAGCGAGACCCGGGCAACACCAGCGATTTCACCGTCTACCACTATCGGCACAGCAACATACATCATGTCGCACTCCATGGTGGTGCTGTAGCGAATACTGCTACCGCTGCCACCGGCAAGAGCTTCAAGCACCTCCGGTCGGTTACCATGGTTCTCCATCGTTCTGGGGTTCCTTTTAGAGTCACCCAGCACCACACCGGAGGCATCGATGATGGTGATACGGCTGCCGCTTTTGTTTCCCAGGCGGTCAGCCAGAGCGTCAATCTTTTCTATCTCTCCACCTTCAAGGTACGTCTTACAGGCATCGCCCACTAGCTGCACCTGAGCAGCAAGCTGAGCCCGCAGATTGTCCAGATAATTACCCTTGACAAAGTGCAGCAGATAAGCGCTCAGCCCACCCATGCACACCAAGATAAGCACAACGAAGGTTATGCTAATCCGCCATCCAATGCCCTGGAACATGTCTACCCCTCAAATTTATATCCCACACCCCGCACCGCCAGTAGATACCTGGGATGAGACGGGTCATCTTCAATCTTCTGCCTCAACCAGCGAATATGAACATCAACAGTTCTGGTATCACCAGCATAATCATAGCCCCATACTTTCTCCAGAAGATGGTCACGAGTAAACACTTGCCCCCGATTTCTAATCAGAAAGGCGAGCAAATCGAACTCCCTAGGGCTTAAGTCAAGGACAATACTGCGGCGCCGTACTTGGTGGCGGGCAAAATCAATCTCAACGTCGGCAATTCTAATTGCCTGTGGTATCGCCTGCTGCTGGGCAAGTGTCTCTTGCCTCGCCATCTCTACCCGTCGTAGCAGAGCCCGAATACGCGCCAGCAGTTCCCTCAGGCTAAAAGGCTTGGGCAGATAGTCATCAGCCCCCAGCTTCCAAGCCAACTACCCGGTCGATTTCTTCTGTCCTGGCAGTGAGCATCAAGATGGGCATCGTCATCTCCTGGCGCAAAATGCGGCACACTTCAAAGCCGTCCAGCTGGGGGAGCATGATGTCCAGAATAATGAGGGCTGGCTTTTCCGCCCGGGCGATTTCCAGCGCTTGAACGCCGTCGGCGGCAGTAATCACCTGGTAACCCTCCCTGTCCAGATTATACTTGAGAACATCAAGCAGAGTTCTGTCATCTTCTACGATGAGAATCTTGCTGCCGGTCATGTTATCACTTACCACCAGTATAATACTAGCTGTCGTGCTGTTACAACATCCCTGCGGAACTGGATGTTGACATAACCGGAGCCTGGATGTATTCTCATTGCGTTGAACAGGCAGACAAACTTACAAACAACAGCCAGCAACAGGCTGAAGGAAGTATCAGAGGATGTTCCCGGTAGCCAGAAGGATGCTTTCCATATCAATCAGGTAGTCCAGATGAAAACGCCATCGAAGGTGAAACAGCCAGCAATAGAGTTGAACGAGCAATTCCAGCGTGCGCTGGATATCATGGAACATTCCGGTAAAAATGTCTTCATCACCGGCAGAGCCGGCACCGGGAAATCAACACTGCTCGATTACTTCCGCAACACCACAAAAAAGAAGGTGGTGGTACTAGCTCCTACTGGTGTAGCTGCTCTTAACGTTAGAGGGCAGACCATCCATTCCTTCTTCAACCTCAAGCCAGGCATCACACCGGAAAAAGTGAAGCGTGTTGGCAGAGATAGCTACAACTCAACCTACAAGGAACTGGATGCCATTGTCATCGATGAGATATCGATGGTCAGGGCTGATTTGCTTGATTGCGTCGATATGTTTTTGCGGCTGAATGGTCCCAGGAAAAACAGACCCTTCGGCGGCATCCAGATGATTTTCGTCGGTGACCTGTACCAGCTACCACCGGTGGTCAAAGGCGAGGAAAAGCAGATTTTTTCCTCAACCTATGACACACCCTACTTTTTCAGTGCCCACGTACTCCACAATCTGGAGATGGAGTTTATTGAGCTGGAGAAGATTTACCGGCAGCATGATATAAACTTTATCAATCTGCTCAATGCCATCCGCAGCAAGTCGATAACCAAAGAAGACCTGGCACTCCTCAATCGGAGATACTTCCCGCAGTATGAACCGTCTTTCGACGATTTCTACGTTCACCTGACGACCACTAACGAACTGGCTGACCGCATCAACAACAGACAACTGGAAAGGCTGAGCGGCACTACCCATGTTCTTAAGGGCAAAATTCGGGGGCAATTCGGGCAAGAATATCTCCCCACCGCAATTGAGCTCCGAGTCAAGGCAGGAGCACAGATTATGATGCTGAACAACGATGCCGAAGGGCGATGGGTCAATGGCACCATCGGCAAAATCATCACCATAAAAGACAAGGGGGACAACGAGCCGCTCATAATTGCCACGCTGTCCAGCGGTCTCGAGGTGAAAATCACCCCCCACAAATGGGAAATCTACCGCTTCTTTATTGAAGCTGGCAGCCTTCAATCTGAGGTCGTGGGCACCTTCAGACAATACCCTATCATGCTGGCTTGGGCTGTGACCATCCACAAGGGGCAGGGGAAAACATTCGAAAAAGTCATCATAGATATCGGCAGAGGCACATTTGCTCATGGACAGATGTATGTGGCACTGAGCCGCTGCACGACACTCGAAGGTATTGTCCTCAAGAAGCCGGTACGAAAACACCATGTCTGGATGGACCATAGGATAGTCAGCTTCTTAGCCAATTTCCAGTACCAAAAGGCTGAGCAGGCTTGCTCCGTCGATGAGAAAATCGAGATAATCAAAAGAGCCATCCGCAACAATTCGGCATTGAGAATAGTCTATCTTAAGCCCAACGATGAAAAATCAAAAAGAATAGTACAGCCCAAGGAAGTCGGAGACATGGAATATAACGGGGTCAAATACACAGGGCTCAAAGCATTTTGCCTCAAACGGAACGAGGAAAGAGCTTTCCGCGTAGACAGGATTTTGGAAATAGAAGAGTTACCATCTGGTGCGTAACTGGACGTGCACTACTAGCCACCAGTCAAAGCATGCTGCACCTCTTCCTTCAACTGCTCGGCATCAAAAGGCTTCTCCAGGCAGGCAACCCTGGCCTGTGCAAGGAATCTC
>DTZC01000117.1 GCA_012961565.1 Dehalococcoidia bacterium | reverse complement strand
TCCCATATCAGCCTCACTTGTGTATCAGTAGTTTCCGTGAGCCGCTCAAACACCGAGACATTGACCCGGTCCACTGGTAATGTCAGCTCTACAGGTCCCAGAGGTGAAGTGCCACTGAGTTTCAGCTCTACGATTTCGGTTTCCACGGGCGCTACTTCCTCTGCGGTTGCCCTTTGTAGAGCCTCCCCAAGCAGTTTTTCCAGCCGGTCGAAATCGGTCTCGATGCCCGCTATCCGCTCCGCTTTCCCCTCCTGTTCTGCTTTCTGCACTGCCTTTTCTCTTGCCTCACCGAGCAGTTGCTCCAGCCTTCTGCAAGCTTCCTCGGCTGGAGGAAGGGATGGCGCTACAGGCTGCCGAGTTGGTTCGGTTTCCCGGCACCGCTCCAGTTTATCTCTGATTTGGGCTACTAAGTCTGCATAAGCGGCGTCAGAGCCTACCGCCTGGAGCAGGCATTCCAGACAGGCAACATCGCAGTTACAGTCCTCGAGCAATTTGTGGAGGCATTTCTTCACCACCAGGGGGAGCTGCATTCCCAGTTCCTCTCTGGGGGCAGGCAGCGCCGGGTTGTCCAGGTAGCCGCTCTTCAGCCTGGCTGCCTGCTGCAGATAAGCAGCGGCAGCACAGGGAGCATCGGGACATCTCAGATTTCCCAGCTCCCTGGTGAAGCACTGCTCGACTATGGCTGCTATCTCTCGCTTGAGTTGTTCTATTCCTGCCTGCGTCACCACCTCTGCAGCCAGCGGCGCTTCTTTCTCTATCACCATGGAACGGGGCACCACTTTCACTGGTGCCGGACTGACTTCAGCAGTGAGTTTTTGGGTGTACTCCTGGTACACCTGTGCTATCGCTTCAGGGTCGCAGTTCTGCAGCAGTTCTGCCACTACGGCATCGGGCAGCACCCCTTGAGTTTCCTCTCCATCGGCTGCCGACACCGGGCTAGTGCCCAGCGGGCTGATTAAAAGGCTCGCCAGGAGCAGGATAACTATCACTTTCCCTCTGACCATAGCACACCTCCAAGCACTACCTTCATCAGGCATCTACCTAGAAAGAAAAACGGCACCACTGTTCACACGATACAGCGGTGCCCATTCTTTTTCACGGTCCGGCCTCCTCACCACGCCGCAATACCTAGCTTGATTTAAACACTTTCCGAAGCGGCTGTCAAGCTCCCCGGCTGAGCCAGGGCAGTGATCAGGTAAGCAGGATGCCCCCGTCCACGATGATGGTCTCTCCAGTGGTGAAGCTGGAGGCATCCGAGGCTAAATAAAGCGCAGCCCCCACAATCTCCTCAGGCTCACCTATGCGCTTTTGCGGTGTCCTGCTTATCATCTCCTGCTCATACTCCGGCATCGCCCGGAAGCGGGAATCGCCAAGGCGGGTGTGTATGTTCCCCGGGGCTATGGCATTGACCCGGATATTGTACTGGGCGAGCTCCCGCGCCATAACCTTTGTCGCCATAAGGACGCCGCTTTTACTGATAGCGTAGACACCGATTTGCACCTCGGGTCTGAATGCATCCACCGAGGCGATATTGATGATGGTGCCACCGCTATGCTCCTTCATCACCTTAGCCACTGCCTGGCTCAGAAAAAACACCCCCTTTAGATTAAGGTTCATGATTGAGTCCCACAGGCGCTCCTCTACATCCAACACAGAAGCCAGTGCCGGGCTCGTTCCGGCGTTATTCACCAAGATGTCTATGGTACCGAACTCTCCCTTTACCGTGGTGACCAGACTGTTTATGTCCTCCAGATGCCCCACATGAGCGGCTACCGGCAGGGAGCGTCTGCCCAGGGCAGAAATCTCTTTGGCTACCGCCTCTAAATCAGGGAGCTTGCGGCTGGCTATGGCTACATTTGCCCCGGCCTCAGCGAAACCGAGGGCAATTGCCCGACCAATACCCCTAGAACCTCCAGTTATTAACGCCACCTTGCCATCTAATCGGTATTTGTCCAAAATCATGGCACCTCCTCAAGTCTTTTGTTGGAATAACACGGATACAGCAACCGCCTGTTATGCTAGGCACCAGCGGCAGGCAACGGCGGCCGCACCAAGAGCACCGGCTTCGGCGCTACCTCGATAACTTTGGCAGCAACGCTGCCATAAGCCCACCTAGCGATGCCCGAGAAGCCATGGGTGGTCATAGCTATCAGGCTGGCTGACTCATCCTCAGCGTACCGCATAATGACATCGACAGGATTGCCCCGCAGCAGTACTGAATCAACATTTATGCCTTTGGTCCGCAGAGTGTTCTTTTTCCTAGTAATGTAGCGTTGTGCTTCCCGCTCCAGTCTAGTCGTAAATTGCCGCTCATAGTCCTCCCGCTCTCTGTAAGCAGCCAACTGGGGAAGACCTAATGGCTCAACAACTCTGAGTAACATCACCTGGCTCTCCAAGGCTCTCGCCAGGTTCTCGACATAAGGGATAACAGCCTCGGCAAAACGCGACCCGTCCAGTGTTACCAGAATCTTCCGCATCTTGGCATCAGCGGCTGTCACTTCTTGCTGGCTTGACCTTATGAGCAGCACCGGGATGTGTGACCGCTGCACCACTTTGCTGGCTATGCTTCCCAGAGACCAGTGGCTGATGCCAGTGCGTCCGTGCGTTAGGATGATAATGAAGCTGATATCGTTATCAACAGCGAAGTCTATTATCGTGGCTGCTGGCTCACCCTCGAGGCAGACAGCCTTCGCCTTTACACCCCAGGACTGAATCTCTCCTGCCTTTGTTTCAACATATTCTGTAAGAGCTCCCCCCGCGGTGTACCCCGGTGAGCATACGGATATCAATACCACCTGGCTATCCAGCCTTTTGGCTATTACTTTAACAAAAGGGATAACTTGCTCAGCAAGTTTAGAGCCATCCAGGGGGACAAGTATCCTCTGGTACATCTACCTCGCACCTCCTGTGCTTAATGCTGCCCAGCTCCAGTAGGCAGGGACTACTGTATTTGTCGGCAGCTGTCGCTATATTAGCTTGAAGCAAGGGCTGTTGGCAAATTTCAGGCAACCGAATTTTAAAATAAGCCAGAGATGAAATATCCAGCCCCAGCCCTGCTGCTGTGTTACCAACAGCTCAAATTCATAGCGGCAAGCGGGGTTTTAAGGTAACAGGCGGATAGTGCGGTCCTGGTTCGGGACACCTTAGGTAACGGGCTAAAGCCTCGGTTGTTGGCAGTCATGTGCCTATGTGATATACTCAGCGAGTAGAATACAGGGTCAGGAGGTAAAGATGCAGCACTCGCGTTCTTTAGTCAATCGAATGCTAAGAGCAGCCAGACTGGAGATTGCTCTTTACGAAGAAGTTGAAGCTGATACCAGAGCTACCATACCAGCCTTGTGGGTGGTAGTGATAGCCAGTGTGGCTGCTGGCATTGGCTCTGGCATCACCGGGATAGTGGCTGACAAGGGTGCCATATTTTTCCTCTGGGGCTTGCTCGGTGGTGTGGCTGCTGCTCTTATCGGCTGGGTTGCCTGGGCAGGCATCACCTATTTCCTGGGCACCACGATACTCAAGGGACCGCGGACCTCTGCCACCTGGGGCGAGTTGCTGAGAACAATTGGTTTTGCCCAGTCACCCAACGTGCTCAAAATCATATCGTTTATCCCGTTCATAGGTTGGCTTATCAATCTGGGTGCCTCGATATGGGTTCTCATTGCCACCGTCATCGGTGTCAGGCAGGCACTGGATGTTTCCACCGGGCGTGCCATCGCTGTCTGCATCCTGGGCTGGCTCATTTACTTCGTGCTTGGGCTGCTAATCGCCTTCCTCTTCGGCGTCACTTTGCGTTCCTAGAAAGCTAATCATCTCCTGCCTACCATAGATTAGGCTCCCAATCTCTCAGCTAGTTGTTTATTCTTCTCTATCTGGTTCAGGAGTATCTGGTGCACCATATCACAGGCTTCTCCTATCTTCGGGTCGGTCAGGCTGTAGTAGACGCTAGTTCCCTGGCGCCGGTATTTGACCACCCCTTTGTCACGGAGGACTGCCAGATGCCGCGATACAACCGCCTGGGGCAACTCCAGTACTCTTGCCAGCTCACCGACCGTCTTCTCGCCCTCACGCAGTTCATCGATGATGACGAGCCGTTTAGCATCAGCAAAAGTCCTGCATAGCTCAGCTTTTAAGCTGTAGAGTTCAATATTTCGCTGCGCCACAATAGCTACCCCCTTTGTTAAATTAATTCCAAATATACGTATATTATAATATTATCACATGCTGTCATACCTGTCAACAACCGCTTCCGACCCTGAGTGATGGATACATTCGCCCCTGTTCCCAAAGGTGGTATAATAGTTGCCGGGAGCAGAAAATCAGTGGCTAAATACATAATTGCCCATGATGTGGGCACCAGCGGCAACAAGGCGGTACTGGTAAATACCGAGGGAAGTGTCCACGGCAAGTACTATGAGCCCTACCAGACCTACTATCCCAAGCCAGGCTGGGCAGAACAGGAGCCCTGCGACTGGTGGAATGCGGTGTCCCGCAGCACACAGCGCCTCCTGGAGCAGACTAGGATATCACCAGGCGAGGTGTTATGTGTCACCTACAGCACCCAGATGCTGGGCATCATACCAATGGACTCCAAAGAGGGACCGCTGAGGCGCGCCATAATCTGGCTGGATTGTAGGGCTGGAGAGCAGGCAGAACGCCTGATGCGGAAGTTCATCAACGCCCGGGTTTTCGCCTTAATTGCTGGAGCCGCGCTGGGCGGCAAGGACGGCTTGCCCAAATTGCTCTGGCTTAAAGGAGAGGAGCCTGACATTTATGACAGAATGTGCTGTTTCCTCGACGTCGCCGGCTATCTCTTCTACCGCAGCACAGGAAACATGATGATGGAATGGACCGGTGCCTCCGTCTTCGGTATCGACCTCAAGAAAAAAAGGTGGCTTACCAGCATTTTCCGCTACATCGGGCTTGACCCTGAGAAATTCCCGCCGCTGGTGAGGTCTATCGATAAGGTCGGAGTCCTGACCAAGGAGGCAGCAGGTGACTGCGGGCTGCTACCGGGTACACCGGTAATCGCCGGCGCCGGAGATGCTCCCTGCGCTGCAGTCGGCTCCGGTGCTGTAAATGAAGGCGAAGGTCATGTCTACCTCGGAGTATCTGGCTGGGTCGGCGTGGTCACAGAACGCACGCCGCAAGGTAAACGTGGCGCAGCCACGATTCATTCAGCAGACCCAGGTAAGACATTTCTGCTCGCTGAGACTGAAGCTGCCGGTGGTTGCCTTGAGTGGATTGCAGACCAGTTCTATAAGACGGAAAAGAAAGACCCGACTATCTCCAACGTTTATGCTTTAATGGACGATGCGGTTGCTAATACTCCACCGGGGGCTAACCACTTACTGTTCACCCCCTGGATTTATGGCGAGAGGGCTCCTGTGGACGATTGCTATGTCCGTGCTGCTTTTCTCAATTTGAGTGCTGAGCATACCCGGGAGGACATGCTGCGCGCCGTCTACGAAGGCGTGGCTTATAATATCAGGTGGATTGTAGACATCGTGGAGGAAGAATTCAAGTTCCCCCTGCCCTGCCTCAGAGTCATAGGTGGCGGGGCCAGGGGTGAACCCTGGATGCAGACCCTAGCTGATGTGACGCACAGAAAGATTGAGACCGTCCGCGACCCTCAAGAGGCGGGAGCTGTTGGCGCTGCACTGATAGCCGCTGTAGGCCTGGGCATATATCCCGATTTTGAGTCACTGAAGAAGGTAGTCAAGGTGGACAAGGTCTTCGAGCCAAGGATGCAAAATCGAGAAATCTATGATTCCCTGTACCGCGCCTATCAGGATGTCTATCACAACCTGCGGCACCTGTATAGAAAGCTGAACAAGCCAAGATTTGACCGGCCGGTCTGCGAGACTTGACCCAACATAGACTGGAGAGAGAACATGCCAGACAAACTTGCCACCTATATGGGGAAAATCCCGCCACCACTAGCTTCTCTACTATTGAAGTTCATCAAGCGCCTTCCCCCGGTGAAACAGCAGATAGAGAAGGAATATGATGGGATGATGAAAGAACTGGAAGACCAAGTTAAACCCTACAAGGGCAAAGTTGCTGCCTACACGCACATCCCCGACAAGGGATGCAACAGAGATGGTATTTTGGCACAAATGGAGGAGATGGGGGCTATGGAGATGGCAAAGTGGCGGCAAGGGTTTGCTTCCGGTGCCGTGTATCATGGTGATAATGGCCATATCGACTTTCTTAACCGGGTATATGCTCTCAACTCGCAGAGCAATCCGCTTCACGTCGATATATGGCCCAGCGCGGTGAAATTCGAGGCCGAGGTGGTGTCAATGACGGCAAACATGCTGGGGGCAAAGGCGGCTGGACCGGCCACGGGTGAGATATGCGGGACCGTCACCTCAGGCGGAACGGAGAGCATCCTGCTGGCGATGAAAACTTACCGGGACTGGGCTAGAGATACGAAAGGAATCACCAAGCCGGAAATGATTGTGCCCTCTACCGCCCATGCTGCCTTTGACAAGGCAGCTCAGTATTTCAATATACAAATAATCCATATCCC
>DTZC01000116.1 GCA_012961565.1 Dehalococcoidia bacterium | reverse complement strand
TGATACGGCTCGATATGTCCGAGTTTATGGAGAAACATACTGTCTCAAGGCTAATCGGTGCCCCACCGGGATATGTCGGCTTTGAAGAGGCGGGGCAGCTAACCGAAGCGGTGCGCCGGCGCCCATTCCGGGTGATTCTTTTCGATGAGGTGGAAAAGGCGCATCCTGACGTTTTCAATATCTTGCTTCAGATACTAGAGGATGGCAGACTCACTGATGGTCATGGCAGGACGGTCGATTTCAAGAATACAGTGGTAATAATGACTAGCAACCTGGGCACTCAGGAATTTCAACGTCAGGCCATCGGATTTTCCCGTCAAGAAAAAAGTGAGCAGCAGCGATTGAGGAGTGCTATAGAAACAGCTTTGAAGCAAACCTTCCGCCCTGAATTTTTGAACAGAATAGACGATATTATCATCTTCCAGCCGCTCACCGAGGAGCACTTGAAGCAGATTGTTGACCTGTTAATCTTAGAGGTAGAGAAACGGCTGGCTGACCGCGATATCAAGCTGGAGCTGGACGAGGAGGCGAAGTCATGGTTGCTCAAGGAGGGTTATGAGCCAGCCTACGGAGCACGTCCCCTGCGCCGGGCTATACAGCGCTACGTAGAAAACCCTTTGTCCAGCCGAATACTCCGGGGTGAGATTAAGGACGGTGATATTGTGGAGATCCAGGTCGAGGGCGAGGGGCTAGGCTTCAGCACTAAGAAGAAAGTCAAGGCAGCCAGCTAGGATGGCGGATTCCTCGTTACCAAACACTGCCCATGTGAGCAGAGGGCTCAAACAGCACTTGTCAAAGAAGCAGATCGCTTTAGGCGCGCTGTCGCTAACCGTCACTGTTTTCCTGTGCCTTGCTGCCATTTACTTCAAAGACGAGCTGCTCGGTCTAAAATATGTAGCACAATACGGTCTGCTAGGCATGCTGGTGGTCTCTTTTCTCGGCGGCAGCGTGTTGAGCATGGTAGCTGTGCCGATACCTTATTGGCTTCTAGTGTTCACACTGCCCTCTGTGTTAGCACCGCAAATGGGAATAGGGGCGCCGCTGGCAGTGGGGGTTACTTCAGGGCTCGGCGTATGCTTGGGTCAGGTGCTTACCTTCATGATTGGGTATGGGAGCAGGGACCTTTCGCAAAGAATCGCCTTCACCTTTAATAGAGACCTATATGTTAGAGCTGTTGACTGGGCGCGGCGGCATGGGTCCCTGGCTGTGTTCATCATGTCGGCTGTGCTGAATCCACTTCATCTGCCTATGACCTTTGCTATGGCATCACTGCGATTCTCCATATGGAAGTTTTCTCTTTTTTCCCTGCTTGGTAACATAATCAAAAGTTCGTTCATAGCATTCTGCGGGTACTTCGGTCTAACCTCATTATTCAGACTATTAGGATTCTAGAGGGTAATATAGGCAAGTGGTGCACGTTCTCTCTATCTTAGCCGCGAGTGCATTTTTCGGCATAACTGTGTGGCAGTTGTACATCTGGGCGGTTGAAGTTCGACAGAAGGACAATCAATATAAGGCAGCGGTAGCTCGTGCCCGGAAGGCAAGGAAGCCTTTGCTGGTGGCTGGTGGACCCTGGGGCAGCCGCCGGATCCGTCATTGGCTGAAGATGTCGGCACACGGCGGCGGTGATGTCTGTCTCGATATTAACCGTGGAGCTGTTGGGCAGCATTCCTGTGGGGTGGGTTGCAGATGTTGCCCAAATCCCGTTCTGTGACAAGGCGTTTGGTGCTGCTTTTACCAGCCACGTGCTGGAGCATCTCCCTACGATTGGTCATGCTAAAAAAGCCCTGGAGGAACTAAACAGGGTAGCCGATGCTGTGTTTATCGCTCACCCCTCAAGGCAGTCTATCGGTGCCTGGCTGCACCCGGGACATAATCTCTGGATCTGGCAGAACAGCGGCATGGTCTATGTTCAAGCAAGGAGCGGTTCAGAGGAGGCACCTAGGGACGGGATGTTGCCCACAATTCTGAGAAGGGAAACTGCGGTAGTGAGACTATGTTATGAAGACTGTGAACGTTGTGGGTAAATCGGAGATGAGCAGTATAGCCCAGATTTTGAAGGGAGATGCCTACCGGCTAGCTGGGGAACTTTTCTCGAATGGTGAGGCGGGTGCGCAGTTCGCCGAGCGACTACTGGATGTCTGTACCAGTGCTGAGGGCAAGGATTTCCTTGTTGTTCACAATCCTGGCGGCTGGGGACACGCTAGGTTGGAGGAGTGCCTGGAGTGGGAAAGGAGCATCATAGCGGGTGTCACCAGCGTCATAAAGGAAATGGGCTACACTGTGTTGCTCACCCAGTACTTTCGAAGCGGCAGAGGCTGGCGGGAGCAGATGCGCGACCTGAAGCAGCAGTTCAGTATTTTTTCCTCCAAGGCAAGGGTGATGGCTGCCTGGCTCAGATTCGTCATCCAGCACACCGAAATTAGCAAAGTGGTCCTGGTAGGGATAAGTCAGGGTGCCGCCTTTGGCAGTTCCGTTATGCGCCAGTTAGGTGGACTTTATCCGGTTTATAGTATTGAACTGGGCTTTCCATTCCAGTACCGGTCATGGAGGGTAATCACGGAAAGAACGCTGGCAATAGAAAGCAACGGGGTCAGACCTGACGTATTGGTGCAGGGCGATTTGCTGGTCGGGGCGAAAATACTTATTGCCGCTCCTTTCAAGTGGCTCTGGCATCGCCTTAGGGGCAGAAGAGTATCACTGGCTCATTGTGTTAATGCTCCAGGTCACATGTACAGTTGGCATAATCCCACAATTCAGAGACGAATCAGGGACTTCCTCCTCACCAACTTCGGCACTGAAAAATAAGTGCCATGTGAGTGCTAGTCTTTACTTGCCGATTGCTGTGGCAAAAGTTTACTATCTATAGCCACAGCCCTATCCGGAGTTAAGAGAAAAGAGGCGCTATGCCCCAAATTTCGTGAACCTGTGAGTACGAAAAACGGAGGTATCATCGAGTTATGGTGGCAACTGAACAAAAAAGCTGGTGGATAGCCTTTTTCCTGTCCCTTTTCCTGGGGTTCTTCGGGGCTGACCGATTCTACATTGGGAGAACACGCTCGGCAATCGTCAAGCTATTCACCCTCGGATGCTTCGGCATCTGGTGGCTCAGCGACTTGGTACTTATTGCCAGTGATTGGCGCAAGGATGCCTGGGGGCGACCTCTGAAGCATTAGCAGCGTTTGAGGGCTCAGTATTGTGGCTAGTCCGCCAAGGCAAATAGTGTGCCCTTTTATCAGCAAAGCTAGGGAGGTGACATAACCTCCAAAAGGAGCGACTAGTAGTTGTCAGCGTATTTGAGCAACAGGGTGATTAGAATCCTCTTCATACCTCTGATAACCGCTTGTTTTAACGAACCAGAGCAGGTTCCCCTGTTTACCGTTCAGAGAAAATAGACCATCAGTATAGTTTAGTACTCTCTCCTTCATGTCGTCGTATATTGCCAGGACACCATCTTTCTTTAATACCCTTCGCAACTCCACCAGGACCGCCCGCTTTTGCCTGACCTCATGGAAGACATCACACATCCAGACTACGTCCACGGACTCGTCAGGCAAGCCCGTCTCCAGGTCTGAAAGAGTGACCTCGACATTATCCAATCCCTCTTTGCTCGCTTTTGTCTCCACTACCCTTAATTGGCGGGGGAGGCAGTCCAGAGCATATACCTTGCCTTTCGAGCCCACTATTCTAGCTGCCGGTATGGTGAACTCGCCGGTACCGCAACCATAATCAAGCACGCACTGCCCTTCTCTAATTAGGCGATAGCGGTTCCACAATTGCCGAATGGCTCGCCCGCTGTATAACTTCCTCCAAAGTGGCCACCAGTAGACCCAGAGAGCGTAGTGAGCCCTATATAGTGGGTTTAGTTTGTCCTCGAGGAAGCGCTCTATTCTATCCATAGAGTCCCTTCCCAGTCTTATAGTCTTTGTGCGCGGCTCCAATTGGTGGGCTTTCGCCTGCTGGGTCTTGTCCCTCTGGCATGCCGGTAAACTGGAAATGTCTATGCCGCAGTTCCGAGGTTCAAAAGTCCCACGCAAGCTCTGTTCCTAGATACTGGACCACCCCACGACCACGAGATAATTATATCACATCTACTCAGTGACTCGCGCAGGGGCACCGAGCTGGATTTGCCTGAAGGGTATCCTAGTTGGCGCTCAATCAGGTTGTGGAAGGAGAGCATTTGCACT
>DTZC01000115.1 GCA_012961565.1 Dehalococcoidia bacterium | reverse complement strand
TGGTGGTAGCTGGCATAT
Organism: Dehalococcoidia bacterium; assembly: GCA_012961565.1. Classification (GTDB taxonomy): domain Bacteria; phylum Chloroflexota; class Dehalococcoidia; order GIF9; family UBA5629; genus DTZC01. Next base: position 3,939 of record DTZC01000115.1, on the reverse strand, counting down.
TTTACGGACTCCACTTTGCCTTCGCCGGAGTAGTGACAGCCATGCCGGCTCAATTTATGCTGCTGATGTTCTTCTTCAACCTCATGATAGCGTTGTTCAATGTTATACCTGCTTTTCCTCTGGATGGGGGTAGGGGGCTGCGGGCGATTTTACTGCTGATTACAGGTGACTACAGCCGGGCAACACGGATTGCTGTCCTGGTCGGGCGAGTAGCTGGCATCGGGCTTATTCTGGCTGGCATTCTACAGCTTGTCCTCGGCGCTGGCTGGTTTGCCGGCACCGCCACGGTAGTGCTGGGCTGGTTCCTCGAGGATGCTGCTATGTCCAGCAGGCGGGAGATACAAGTACGCGATGCCCTCCGCGGCATTACGGCACATGATATGATGACAGAGGAATATACGCCTCTGAAGCAGCAAATTACCTTCGGGCTGGTCAGAGAGTACATTATTAGTTCGGGGCAGCAGTGCTTTGCCGTAATCGAGGATGGCAAGCTACGGGGGCTGGTGACACTGGGTGATACCCAGATACCGCAGAAGCTCTGGGACTCGACCCGGATAGGTGACATAATGACACCGACAGGCAAATTATTGATGGCTCACCCCGAAGCGCCAGCCGCAGACTTGCTGGAGCAGATGAATGACCATGATATAGACCAGATACCGGTAGTCCGGGAGGATAAGTTAATCGGAATGGTCACCAGGGAACGGTTGCTCCGTTTTCTCAAAGCTCGGGCTGTGCTCAAGGCCTGATTTCTCAGAGATCGTGTGCCACAACACTTACTAGCATGGGTGTTGTCCGGGAGCAATAACCAGAGCGATTACTTGCCTTTGTGCCCGGCAGGACTGGCTAATGGCAGCAGGACCTTATCGATGACGTTTCTTTGCCGGCTTTCCCTGTGGAAGACTTTCCACTGTGCCTCGAACCAGTGGAAGGGGCTCTCTGCCTGCGAGGATATCTCCAGCCTCAAGTCACGTGGGTCATCACTTGCCCACAATACTTTCTTGATGCCTGCCAGAGTGGTGCCGGCTACAATCTTGACCTCATAATGGTCACGCTCTGCTCCCGGAGGCAGCAGCCCCTGCCGGTAGATATCCCAGTCAACCTGTACATAGCCTCTAGGGGCTGCCCTGGTGCGCAGGTAAACGCGGCAGTCCTGTGGACTATCAGGTTTCAGCCAGCGCAGTTCCTCAATGCCGGTGAAAAGTCCTGATGACCGGGTCAGCCTGATTTGGTAGCGGCTGCGGCGGTCATTTTCGTGCGTGGGAGGGTGGTAGCTGATTATATCCTCCCACTCCTGCCAGCGGGTGTAGGACTGGTTCCAGTGCCAGAGCCTGCCGCTAGTGCCTAGGATATCGCCGACAAGGTCTCGCCAGTGGTCAGTGCCCGGCTGCCAGCCAGCTCTGTGCCCAAAGCTACCACCACGGACATAAACAGAGCACGCCACAGCCCCACCGAAAATATAGTCTAAAATCTGCTGTGCCATGAAATCCGCTAACTGGGGCGAGGTGCCAAATTCGCTATGACCGTGCTCCCCATAATAGACCACGTCAGCATCCTCGGAGTACTGGGCTTCTATGGGTATGGCACCGTCATCCATATCCCTGGGGTAAGGGTCAATTCCACCGTAATCGAATTGCTCGCTGAGTGGTGCCTTCTCGCCAGATATGAAAGCCAGCCAGTGCTTGTTTTGAGCCACCCACCTGCCGTCTTCGGAGCTATCATAGGTCGCAGCCGACAAGCAAACCCCGCCGGTAGAATTCCACAAAGCGGCACGGCAATAGGCAAGAAATGAGCCACCGCCAGCAACCGGATACCTGTCCAGGCTCTTAATCGGGCTGTTGATGGTGACGACGAGTGCAGTTCTGTCAGCTAAGTTGCCGATATTTCTGGCTACTGCGTAAAGGGCCGACTTACCGCCCATACTGTGCCCGATGAAGACTATGCTGCCCTCCTCGGGCAGGTGCCGCTCAACGCTGTTAGCGATGTTGTGAGCCCAGGTGTCAATGTCTACATCGTTGGGGTAACACCTGTTCAGCACGTTGATTTTAACCTTTACACCGGGATTGTCTCGCTCATATAGGTATACATAGGCTGGTGCATACTCCAGAATGGTATCTGCCAGGAGTTGCTGAGTACAGGAGACGCCGAGCGCGCCGTGAATGAAAACAAAATTCAACTCTGTGATAGCGGTGAAGTCCTCAGTGGCTGATGCCACCATGCTACAAAAGCCGGGCTGCAGGCACAGCGCAGCCACCACTGCAAGTAGTAATCGCTTCATAACCTGACTAAAACCTTAGACCACCAATCAAAACTGACCAATACGCTCTGCAATTGTCGTTGCTAGTAGTGCGGTGGATTGGCGCGGTTTATACCTGCGTCCAGACCTCTTCCAGCTGGACCAGGTGCTTCTCAAAGTCCTTGACCTTTGGTGGCGCCTTGCCTCTCCCCGGCTTGACTGTATGTCCTTCAGCCTCAAGGTGTGCCCGTTGGGCTTCTATGCCACCGGGGTACTTGGGGTTAAGTTCACCATCGGATTTCAGCGTCCGCCAGTAGGGGGTGACATCTACCCTTCCTTCTGCAGCCTCCTCTTCGGCAGCTCGTGCTGCAATCGAGGCGAAAATTCCGGTGGTTATGGGACAGCCAATTGTGGCGCCGTATTTTCGGGCGAGTATCTCTCGAGTCTGGTTTATGGTGATGAGCTTGCCCCGGGGGACTTTCTTCATGATTTCATCGACCTCTCTGGGTGCTGGGATGACCACTGTGCCCGTTCCCCATCTGGTGCTCATCTTGCCGGTGATTTCCACAACCTTGGGCAGGTCCTTACTGTCTGCCAGTTTCTCCCGCCATGATTTGCGCTGTCTTGACTTACTGGTCATCTCACCTTTTTTTTCTCCTTTGTAGGCTCCTTGGTCAGCAGCATATCTTGTCCCTTCTGTTCGACTAAAGTGAAGAGGCCAGTGCTTTCAACAATTTGCTTCACCCTTTCTGTCTTCATATGCCCTGAGTCCATAAAGAGCAGTCCATTTGGCTTGAGTATGCGGCGGATTTCGTGAAACAGTGCATCGTGGTCATCTATCAGGTGGACCGTGTCGATGAGGAGGACCATGTCGGCAGTGGAGGCTCTTATTCCGGTGTCGAAAGAGTCCACCAGAACGGATTCTATGTTTGCCAGCGACCTTAGAGCTGCCTTCTCTTTTACGAGCTTAACCGCCAGCGGCTGGATGTCAACTGCGAACACCTTGCCCTGAGGACCAATGAGCTCGGCTATCGGTATGGTGTAACGCCCTGGTCCACACCCATAGTCCACAACCACCATACCTTCCCTGAGGGGCATTTTTTCCAGGTGGCGCTCGGGATTTGAAAAGAGGTCTGTCAGCTTATAGAGCCAGACCATGACTCTGAAATGCCAGTCTGACATGGGTTTCGGCTTTTTGTGCGGCATATTTGTCGTGCTCACTGGCGTAAGCATTATACAGCCTGGGGTTTCTGATGTCTGCCCCGGACCATCAGGACGAAGCTGCCTACGGTACCCCCTAGGTAAACAAGCGGGCAGACCAGAACTGCCATCATAAAGAAAAAGGGTTCGTCGCCCATGCCCGTCCTCTGCCAGAAGTCCTCACCAAACCAGAGAACAAGCGCTGCGTAGACCAGGTTATGCAGAATGGCACTTACCGGGATTCCTGCGGCAGCGGAGCCGGCTATTATCAGCAGCCTCTTCCGGGTGCCATTTATGTCTGCTGTGGCTACCACGACCGCCAGCGCCAGCCCCAGAACAAACAGGAGTAAGCCAAAGATGGGAAGCAGCAACGGCGCCAGGTCAAAACCAAAGGACTCGTCAAGTAGTTCTGTCAGCGGCATCGTAGCCGCCATCAGCAGGAAAATTCCAAGCAGTGTCCAGAATAGGGGCAGCACGGACTTGTTTATCATTTTTTTCTTTCC
>DTZC01000114.1 GCA_012961565.1 Dehalococcoidia bacterium | reverse complement strand
TTTATTCTTTTTTAGTCTCAATGGCTGCGTGTGACTTGTCTGTTGGGGAGCAGGCGCTAACAGGTTCGATGACGAGTCAGAGGATTATGGCTCCGGCGGTGGTGGGAGCGGGGAAACCTGAGTATGGCGGGAAATAAAGGGGTGTCATCCATGAAGGTGTGTGTTAAACGAATCTACTGTTCGTCCTGCCGTCGGTTGGTTAACTGCTATGAGCAGGCTGCCAACGGCATTATCCACGTGCTGTGTCGCAGATGCGGGAAGCTTCTCAGGGTCTGGAATGGTGTTAGATGGTTGTCTGTGTGAGGCAAGCAATGGCGAAGCGAGATTACTACGAAATACTTGGTATCGATAAGAACGCTGATGAGGCTACTATCAAGCGAGCCTACCGCAACCTGGCTATGAAATATCATCCGGACAAGAATCCAGGCGATGCTCAGGCTGTGGAGAAGATGAAGGAGATAAACGAAGCTTATGCGGTGCTGTGTGACCGTCACAAGAGGCAGCTGTATGATACTTATGGACATGCTGGGCTGGAGGGTTATACAACAGCAGACATCTTTAGAGGAATAGACTTTGCCAGTCTGTTCCGCGAGTTTGGTTTGGGTGACTTTGGTTTTGACTTCGGTGATAGCATTTTTGACAGCTTTTTCGGTACCAGAAGGTCGGCAAAGACGAGGCGGAAAGGTGCTGATATCAGATATGACCTGGAGGTTACCCTAGAGGAGGTTGCCTCAGGGGGTGAACGGACGATTGAGGTGGCTAGGACACGAACTTGCGCCTCTTGTGGTGGAAGTGGCGCTGCTAAGCGGGGTCTGAAAGACTGTGGGCACTGTGGTGGCTCAGGGCAAATAGTGACCGAGAAGAGATCCGGGTTCGCTGTCTTTCGGCAGATTAGCACTTGCAGCCAATGCCGCGGCAGTGGCAGAATCATCAGCCAACCATGTGATGACTGTCAGGGCAAAGGCTTTGTGGAGGAGACAGTCGAGCTTTCAGTTTATGTACCTAGAGGGGCTGATACTGGCTATACCATTAAAATCGAAGGTGAGGGAGAGACGGATGATGGACTTATACCTGGAGACCTGTATGTTGTGCTGAATGTAAAGAAACATCCTGTTTTCGAAAGGCACGGCGATGATATATATATGACAAAAGAGATAAGCTTCGTGCAAGCAGCGCTGGGTGGTGTGGTCGATGATGTGTCCAGTCTAGATGGCAATCTTGAACTGGAGATACCCGAGGGTACTCAAACAGGGACTGTCTTCAAGATAGTTAATGAAGGAATCCCTCATCTGGATGGCCCGGGCAGGGGTGACCTGTATGTGATGGTTAAGGTGGTAACACCGCAAAACTTGACCGAAGAAGAGAAGGAATTACTCAGGGAGTTCGACAGGTTAAGGCGACGAAAGGGGCATAAATGAACTGACCGGATAATCGGGGTGTGTTAGAGATGGAACTTTCTCCATTGGCACGAGAGAGGTTGGCTAAAATCGGAGAGTTATCATCTGCCGAAAAAGAGAGACTTAAGTTCTCTGAGCAGCTGACAGCAGTGCTTGCGGACTATTTTACTGACAAGCTCAATGCTGATGAGCTTTGGTTGAAGCTAAAGGAATTTAAGGACAGGGGACAGGAGTTCATGGTAAAGGAAGCTCAACTTAGATTGCTCAGCGCCGTAAGTCTGGGAGGCAGCAACTTGGACTTCGAGCGTTGTCGCCGGGGCATTTTAGCCTGTGAGACGCTTCAAGAGCGGAATCGGTGTACTGAGCTCGAACTTGCTTTAGATTCTATGGAGGCTCTCCGCCAGCAATACCAGCGGGAGAAGGAGGAAACCTTTAATTCTATGAGGGAAGGCATCCAGAAGCAGGTTGAGATGGCGGTGCGACAGGTGGTTAGACAGGTCGGAAATCGAAAGGTCGCTGTCGATGTGGATGGTTCTGTGGAGGCCAGTGTAAAGGCAAGCCCTCAGTGGCGGGAGTTCCTAATGAAACATGAGAAGGTCTTCAATGAGAAATTTGATGCCTACCTGGCAAAGGTAAGGATGTTGATACAATAGCTTTACCTAGGTGAGCGTGGAGTAAGTTGTTATGCCAATTTATGAGTACCGGACGACGGAAAAGGGTTGCGACTACTGCCGCGATAGCTTTGAGGTCAGACAGAGTATGGGTTCTAAGCCCTTTACCAAATGTCCCAGATGTCACTCGCCGGTTAGAAGATTGATATCGCAATTTCGTGCCTGTGTGATAGAGACTGCAGATGAGGCAATTGCAACTGAAAGGAAGATACGTGAATATGAGAAGGAAGGGAGGTGGAGTCATGCTGCAGAACTTGCCGACAAAGCCGGGCTAGAAGATAGAGCGAAGGAGAACTATAAGAAGGCAGGCTATAACATGTAATCGCCAGCACAGACCGTGCTAAATGTGGCAATTTAGCCCCGAAACTCTGTTGTCGCCCAGAGAAAATGTCACCTCAATTGTGCAGTGCATTTGTTACCTTGCTGTCTGTATACACTTTGAGAGGTCTGTGCCAGGATGGTCTGGCTCAGATCCAGCGGCCGGGATGTCTTTGCTTCGGTGCCCGCCTTTTTCTGGGGCTCTTTATCCCGGTAACAAGAAGAATACGTCTCGCAGAAGAACGAGACGGTAGGATACCTTCTGGTTCAGCTAGAAGCTCGGTGAAAATGCGGGTGTTGCAGCCGGTGTAGGTTGACCGAGCTAATTGTAGTAGGTTTTTTCGTACCAGCATGAGGGCATGAGAAGGTCTCCCTGTCCGATTGCCATGTGCCAGTGCTGCAGTGCCCTCCTTTCAATACACCGCTAAAATTCTTCCGACACGGCGCAAAGAGACAGCTAAGACCTCGGCTGCCCTGTTAGCTGTCATCTCACCCCTTTTCCACCTGGTTTAGCACCATCAGCTGTTTTTGCTCCTTCTTGTTCGGTGTCATCGTCTCCTGCATCATAGGGTGACATTTTCTCAGAACACTTAACCGGTGACAAAATCATAGAACATTAATACAACAAGCTTCGGGGCGTTCATTGAACCTTCTGTATTCCTTGTGGTATACTTTTGCTTTAGCTAGCGATAATAAAAGCGAGGTGAATCCGGTGAAAGAATCGACTGTTCATCCTACTTTTGTGGATGTTGCCATTCCTGGAGCTGGGATTCTCCGTGATGTAGGGTTGGTGGTGGGTTTTGCCTGCTTAACTGCTGCTTTTGCTCAAATAAGCTTCTGGATTGGTCCGGTACCTGTTACCGGGCAGACATTTGCCGTGCTTCTGGCTGGTGCACTTTTGGGGGCAAGGCGAGGAGCTTTGAGTCAGCTCAGTTATCTGGCAATAGGAGCTACTGGGATTCCATATTGGTTCGCTCTGGGCGGTCCTCCGGGCATGGCTCGGCTGCTGGGACCCACAGGTGGCTATTTACTAGGCTTTGTGGCAGCTGCTTTTGTTGTTGGCTGGCTGGTGGAAAGAGGCTGGGATAGGCGTGTGCCAAGAGCTGCTGCCGCTATGTTCGTCGGCAATGGGGTTATTTACATTTTTGGTCTACCCTGGCTGGCATATTTTGTTCCCGTGGAGACTCTTTTACAGGTTGGGCTTTACCCCTTCATAGTGGGTGATTTGGTGAAGATAGCTGCTGCGGCTTCGGTTCTGCCTTCAGGGTGGATGCTTCTGCACCGATTCAAAGGCTAAAGGTTTGGCTTCTGCATAAATTGTCCTTAGTGAGGTCATCGGTTGGATATTACGTGGCTGGGTCATTCCTGCTTTCGCCTTAAAGGTAAGGAAACTGTTATCATCACTGACCCATGTCATCCCAGTCTGGGTTACTCTGTGAGCAAGCTTCAGGCTGATATAGTCACTTTAAGCCATTTCCATCCCGGTCATTGCTATACCGAGACTATAAGCGGTGATTTCAGGCTGATTAAAGGTCCTGGCGAGTATGAACTGAAGGTCACCTTTATTACCGGCATTTCTACCTGGCATGATGCTAATCAAGGTAAGAAGCTAGGCAAGAATACTGTGTACCTTCTGGAAGTGGACGGTTTGACATTGTGCCACTTAGGTGACCTAGGCCATCTGCCCGAGTCCGAACTGATAGAGGATATGGATGAGATTGATGTGTTGTTTGTACCGGTAGGCGGCGTGACCACTATCGGAGGTTCGATAGCAGCCGAGATAGTAAGACGTTTGACACCCAGAATCGTCATTCCTATGCACTATAAGACAACGGTGTTGACCAGGGAACTTGAGCCTGTAGACCAGTTCTTAAAGGAGCTGGGAGTAAAGGGGACAACTTCGCAGCCCAAGCTTTCGGTAAGCCGTTCCACTTTGGCAACTGGTACTCAGGTAATTATCCTCGATTATCCCCACTAATAACACCGCAGAGTACCTTGGAGGCTGTTTAAAAAAGAAGGGGATATTTTGGGGACTTCTAGGACTTGTCTGAAGCTAAAAGACATTAAAATCCGCGGAAAAGTTGGGGGTGAAGAGGCTCCAATACCCCTTAAAAATGAAGCTAAAATCAAAAATTAAACAGCCTCAAACTAGGAAAGGAGGTGTCACCTTGAGTCGATTTTGGACACCAAGGACGTGGATTATCCTTGGCGGGCTTGCCTTTGGGGTATTGGCTGCCCTGATGACCGCGTGGGGCAACCCGGCAAACATGGGTATCTGCGTTGCCTGCTTCTATCGTGACATCGCTGGTGGACTCGGGCTGCACCGGGCAGGGGTAGTGCAGTACCTGCGGCCTGAGATTATGGGTTTCGCCTTAGGGGCTTTTATCTCGTCTTTCGCCTTCGGCGAGTTCCGGGCCAGAGGCGGGTCTTCTCCTCTAGTGCGTTTTATGCTGGGTGCCTTTCTAATGATTGGGGCGCTGGTTTTCTTAGGCTGTCCCATCCGTGCCCTGCTCCGCCTTGCCGGCGGTGACCTCAACGGCATTACTGCTCTGGCCGGTGTGGTAGCAGGAGCAGTGATTGGTATCTTCTTCCTGAGAAGAGGATTCAACTTGGGTCATTCCACAAAGATGCCCCCGGTCGTTGGCTGGATAATGCCGGTTGCCATGCTGGGTATATTGCTGTTGGCGATTTCCGCGCCGGGGTTTATCTTCTCCAGCGAGAAGGGTCCTGGGGCAATGCATGCCGCCATCTGGATTTCAATCCTAGTCGGGTTATTTGTCGGCTTCCTGGCCCAGAGAACCAGAATGTGCTTTGTTGGCGGCTGGCGAGACCTCTTAATGGTTAGAGATACTTATCTCTTCAGTGGCATTGCTGCCTTCTTCATCGGGGCTATAGTCTGCAACTATGCTCTGGGCAACTTTGCCTCTGGTTTCTACCACTGGGGCTTTGTTGGACAGCCAGTAGCCCACGACAATCACCTGTGGAACTTCCTGGGGATGCTCCTGGTTGGGCTGACGGCTACCTTACTCGGTGGTTGTCCTCTGCGGCAGACCATTCTCGCAGGAGAGGGCGACACCGATGCTGCAGTAACTGTCCTTGGCTTACTGGTAGGAGCTGCCTTTGCCCACAACTTCCTGCTTGCCTCAAGTCCCAAGGGCACTGGTGCCTTCGGCCCAGTAGCAGTTATTGTTGGACTGGCTTTTTGTTTGGTGGTTGGCTTCCTGATGCGGGAGAAAGTAAAGTAGCTTCGGAGGTATGCATGGCCTTTCTTAAACGAAAGCAAAAGGCATCCTTTGAGGGTGGAGGGCTGGCGCTTTTCATGGATGTGCAGGAGGCAATGAAAGCCGAGAGGGTGCTCAAGGGTGCCGGGTATCAGGTTAAGCTGGTTGCCCCGCCACCGGAGTTGCGCAAGGGCTGTGATCTGGCTCTAGAAGTAAACCTGGTGGAAAAGCCAGGTATCGAGCGGTTGCTTGATCGGAAAGATATTGCTTGTGTCAGTGTCACTCCACTCAAGGTAGGCATTTCGGAACTTCTAAAGGTCGTTAAGGTGACTGATTTCGGGGACTGGGTAATGGTCAGGGCAGGCAACATGAAACTTACCTTTGATAAGGCAAGCGGTATTATCGTCAATACATCTGGAGGAGGCTGCCCTGATATACCTCACCTCCACTCTGAGCTAATTGGCAAGCACCTTATTGAAGCACCACGTCCCAGGGATGTCGGTTTTACCCTGTGTGCTTTGATGCTAGACCGGGCTCTTGACGAGTGCCTTACCCTGTGGCAGGGAGGTAGGTAGTTATGATGCTTATTGCCGGAACGATTCCGATCAAGGATTTACCGCTGACCATAGGTAAGGTAGGGGTGGAAGGAGAGTTCCTGGTTGTCGATGGTCACCATATTCCCTGTGCCCAGGGTACTGGAGCCATGATCAGCGCTGCACTGGCGACCACCAGTTACCTGAAGCTAGAGCCACCTTATGTGCTGGTCGCCGGAGATATTGGGGAAGGTAAGGGTAGCCGGGAGGTTTACGAATATCTCATCCAAAGAGCAGCTGAGCTTTCCCCAGAAGTGCTGGCGCTGCACTACTGTGTTCCCGATATGGCGTTGATGAGGAGGCTTTACCAAGCTGTTGAAGGGTGCGCCAAGAAGCCGCTTATGGTTGCTGATGCTGCCTCAATGTATGTCGCCAAAGCAACTGGATTAGCCACGGAATTTGATATCTTTACTCCAGACGCCACTGAAATGGCCTTCCTCGCTGATCCCGATGCTACCCACCCTGCCTACATTAACCGACACCTCTTCGATACCGATATTACCCAGACTCCAAAACTGCTGGCAGCTGCTTATCAGAACAGGAGCGCAGCCAAGCTATTGCTGGTTAAAGGAGCAACCGACTACATAGTCCGCAATGGGCAGATTGTCGCTACTGTCACTGAACCCGATGTCCCTGAGCTAGAGGCAATTGGTGGTACCGGGGATACCATCACCGGGCTGGTCTCTGCTTTTGTCTATGCCGGCCTCGAGCTCCATGAGGCGGCGATAATTGCTGCCCGGACAAACCGCACAGCGGGGAAATTGGCCCGGGTCACCCCAGCGACCAAGGTCAGGCAAATCACCAAGCACTTTCCTGCCGTATTCAAGGAGCACCTCTGTCAATGGAGTGGAGTCTGCCTATATGGAAGGAGGAAGCTAGAATGATTGAGGTTGATGTGAGGGGCCTCTCCTGCCCCATACCGGTTCTCAGAACTAAGAAGGCTATCGAGGAAAATCCGAATGAGCCAATAACTGTGCTCGTTGAGAGCGCAGTTTCCAAAGAGAATGTATCCCGGCTTGCCCAGAGCAAGGGATATTCGGTTAAGGTAGAACAAGTTCCCGATGGGTATAAGCTCCAGATAAGCCCTTCTGGGGAATAAGTGGTCTATGATAAGTGGGGGCGATGGAACCGGGTTCCCCCCGGTCTGCAAAACCGGGCGCGGCTCTGGCTAAGATGCTGTGATGGGTTCGACTCCCATTCGCCCCCTCCAAGTGGAATATGGGGGAACCTGAGCACTGCAATCCCAAAGGAAGGAGAACGAGATGGCTAGGGTGGTTGACGCCCGAGGACTCCCCTGCCTCAGCCTGTTATTAATACTAAAGTGGGCACTGGGAGAAATTGAAACAGGGGCAGTTACTGTTCTGGTAGATACTCCTGAGAGCCGAGAAAATGTACAACGATTTGCCCAGAGTCAGGGATGCCAGGTCGAGATAACTGAGAAAGACGGAGTCTTCCGCCTGAAGATTGTCAAGGGACAGCAGGTTCAAACTCAGACAAAGAAAAGCAGCGATGTTGTCTTATTACCAGCGACCGACTGGGCGCGGGTGATAAAAGGCTGGGGAAGATACTGATGAAAGCCTTCCTCAACACTCTGTGGGATACCGAGCCTAAACCGGCTAAGCTAATGTTTATCAATGACGGAGTAAGGCTGACCACTGAAGGCTCTGAAGTCCTGGAGACCCTACAGACGCTGGAGAAAGATGGGATTCAGATAGTTTCCTGCGGCACTTGCCTGGAATACTATCATCTGAAAGAGAAGCTGAGAGTGGGGCTGGTGACGAACATGTATGAGACTGTCAATTCCCTGCTGACCGGAGACTGTTTAGCAACAACCCATTCTTGGTGCATATTAATCCACCGATGTAGCCTCGCTATCAAGC
>DTZC01000113.1 GCA_012961565.1 Dehalococcoidia bacterium | reverse complement strand
CGCCTTTGATGCCGGGCAAGGTCTGAGTGAACACACTGCTCCATTTGATGCCTTAGTTTATCTTCTTGACGGTGAGGCGGAAATCATCATCTGCGGTAAAAGCTTTCGCTTGAGGGAAGGCGAAATGCTGATAATGCCAGCTAACCAGCCGCACGCTTTGAGAGCAGCGACTAGATTCAAGATGATTTTGACCATGGTAAGGTCATGACATGGGTGAAGCAAGGATAATTACTACCAGTTGTAGTCATGATTGCGGTGGGCGGTGTCTGCTTAGGGTGCATGTACATGATGGCAAAATCGTCAGAATAGAGACTGATGATGGCGAAGCCCCTCAGCTCAGAGCCTGCCTCAGAGGGCGTGCCTATCGGCAGCGAATCTATTCCCCTGACCGTCTGAAATATCCTTTGAAGAGGGTAGGTGCCAGGGGTGAGGGTAAGTTCCAGAGGATTTCATGGGATGAAGCGCTGGATACCGTGGCTAACGAGTTGCTGAGAGTAAGAAGCATGTATGGCAATGCTAGCATTCTGCTGCTTGCCGGGTCAGGGAGCCAAGCAGTCCTGCATGGTGCTGGTGCGGTGGAACGGTTGCTGGCAAAATTCGGCGGCTATACCCGCACCTGGGGTATCCCCTCCTTTGAAGGGGCACTGTTTGCCTCTATGGCGACCTACGGCACTATGATGACTGGCAATGCCAGGGAAGACCTGCTCAATGCCCGTCTGATTGTAATGTGGGGTTGGAATCCCGCCGTTACAGTGTGGGACACTAACACAGCCTATATTCTGGCTAGGGCAAAGGAGAAAGGGACCAGGATAATCTCTATCGATCCGCGTCTTATTGAGTCCACAGCGGTGTTCGCTGCGGAATGGATTCCGATTAGACCGGGTACTGATGCTGCCATGCTGGTTGCTATGGCTTATGTAATAATGGAACGCCGACTGGAGGACCGCCAGTTTTTAGAAAAGTACACTGTTGGCTTTGATAAATTCCGAGATTATGTCCTAGGAGTGGAAGATGGTATCCCTAAGACTCCTACCTGGGCGGAGAAAATAACTGGCATACCCCGGGCTACGATTGAGAAGCTGGCAATAGAGTATGCTACTTCTAAGCCGGCAGCTCTCATACCGGGTTGGGGACCAGCGCGCGGCTCCCGGGGTGAGCAATTTACCAGGGCAGCTTGTACGATTATTGCTATGACCGGCAACATAGGGATAGCGGGAGGCTATGCTGGTGGCTTTATGCGCGCTTTTCATAGTCGGGAAATGGTTATGCCCCGTGGAGCACGGAATCCGGTGGAGGAAGGAGCACCACCTCGTCCATATAGCTTGTATAAGTTGCGTGGTGCTGCTAAACCTACCAGCGCTCGTATTCACAGTGTGAAGGTCTATGATGCTATACTTCGGGGCAGAGCCGGGGGCTATCCCTGTGACCCCAAGATGGCTTATATTGTAGCCTCGAATTTCCTCTGCTCTTATCCTAACACCAACCAGGGTATCAAGGCTTTCCAGAAGCTTGAATTTATCGTTGTCCATGAGCAGCGGATGACACCTACTGCTAGGTTCGCAGACATCCTTTTGCCAGTGAACACTTTTATGGAGCGGGAGGACATAATCTCCCCCTGGTTAGGGTCGCCTTACTACCTATTTATGAACAAAGCTATAGACTCCCTGTACGAGTCAAAATCTGACCGTGATATTTGTGCTGAGCTGGCACCCCGCTTGGGTATTGCCGACTACAGGGATGGTCGTAGCAATGAAGAATGGCTCAGAATCATTACCCAGCAGACCGGTGATATTCCTGACTTTGATAGCTTCAAAGCAAAGGGATATGTCAAACTCAAGGTGGACGAGCCTTTTGTAGCCTTCAGGGAGCAGATAGAAGACCCGGTGGCTCATCCCTTTCCTACGCTCTCCGGGAAAATCGAAATCTACTGCCCGCATCTAGCGGAGATGGAAAACCCGTTGATTCCGCCGATTGCTAAGTATCTACCGGTGCCAGATGGTTTTAGTGACCCTCTATCGAAGAAATACCCGCTGCAGCTTGTGACTGTCCATCATAAGCCGGCTACACATACCACAATGGAAAGGATACCGTGGCTTGATGAGGTGGAACCAAGACGTGTCTGGATTAATACCAGGGATGCTGAGACGCGTGGCATCTCTAATGGTGACCGGGTGCTCGTTTTCAATGATAGAGGCAAGATGCTGATGGCAGCTAATGTTACCGAGAGAATCATGCCTGGTGTGGTCAGTATTGGTCATGGAGGCTGGTTTGAGTTGGATGCTAATGGGGTGGACCATGGTGGCTGCACTAATATCTTGACACCTAGTGAACACTCACCGGGCGGAGCCTGGTGTACCAATACAGTTCTGGTGGAGGTAAGAAAGGTCTAGTTAGTATCCTATGCAGTTAGGTTTCTACATTGACCAGTCACGGTGTATAAACTGTCACACCTGTGCGGTAGCCTGTAAGGACTGGCACAATATACCCGCGGGTTCGGTGAACTGGCGGTGGGTGGTGAGTGTGGAGCAAGGGAAGTACCCCAGGGTGTTTGTTGCCTTTTTTGCGCTTTCCTGTCTGCACTGTGCCAAGCCAGCTTGCATTCCAGCTTGCCCTGTAGGTGCTATCACCAAAAGGCAAGCGGATGGTATTGTGCTGGTAGACCGGGATGCGTGTTTGGGCAAGGAGGATTGCGGGCTTTGCAGAGAAGCCTGTCCCTATAAGGCTCCGCAGTTTGCTACTGATGGTGAAGCTAAAATGCAGATGTGTCATCTTTGTGCTGACAGGTGGCAGGAAGGTAGAAAACCTGTATGTGTGGAAGCCTGCCCTATGCGTGCTTTGGATGCTGGTCCACTCGATAAGCTGGAGGCTAGGTACGGGATGCTGAAACAGGTGCCCGGTTTTGTTTACGCTGCTGAAAGTAGACCCTCGGTAGTCTTCAAGGCTAGACAACCTGAATTGCTGCAATAGGCGTATCGTTGACAGAGAACAAGTATCGAGCTATATTAGAATTGCCTAGTGCCGGAGAAACGTCTACTTTAAATTGGGGGGTGAACTAAGGACATGTAATCGCTCATGCGGACGATTGTGTGTCCTTTATTGCTGCCCGGGCGTGTTAGGTTGACTTTTATTAACCTTGGCACAATTGTCGTGATGCTTGGTATCTGGGGTGAGTGGGATGGAGCAGAAGGATGTCAGGGAGCGGATTGAGGCGCTCAAGTATGTGGGCGATGAGGCATGCAGAGCAGCATTTGAAGTACTGGTCAGAATCGGGAAACCCGCAGTTGGTGGTCTTATTGAAGCTCTTCGGACGGAAGACGACGAGGTGCGCCAGGTAGCTGCTTGGGCTCTGGTCAGAATTGGGGAACCTGCGGTACCTTCCTTGGTCAGGGTGCTTATGGATGGAGATGAGTCTGGTGATGTTCGTCAGGTAGCAACTTGGGTTCTGACCAGGCTCGGTGAGGTAGCTGTACCTGCCCTTATCGAGGCGATAAAAAGTCAGCGTGCGATTGCGGACCAGGCAGCGAACACCGTCATTGAGCCGTCGGAGGCAGACGGGCAGGCGATTGAAGAGGTAGCTCTGCCCCGGCCGAAGTTGCGGGTGAAAGACCTGCTCCGAAAAGCAGAACTAAAGCGCCAGGTAAAGCCGCGTCAGCGGACAGCCATAGTCCCCTTTGGTATTACTGAGTTAGAGGTTCTTCCAGCTCAAGCTTGTCCAGGTGAGACTGTAACCATTTCATTAAAGGCAACTAACAACAGTGATGCTGTGTGTTATTACCCGGTGACGCTCCGTATAAATGGCGAGGTGGTTGATGCTCAGGTAGTAAGCCTGCCTAGAAAGACCACTATTCCTCTGTCTTTTGCAGCAGTTGGAGGTCAGCCGGGGTACTATCAGGTGGAAGTCAACGAGGCTACAGCTGGTTTCACTATCGTTGAGCCCAAGCCAAGAGAGGTGACCAGGTTGGGTGCCCTGGAGGCAAAGAGAGGAGAGCCGGTTCAGAAACTGAGGCAGGGGGAAGCACCGGCTGGGACGACCTCTAGCGGCAGAACGGCTGTAAGCCCGGAGGTGGTTCTGGCACCTGGGCGGCTGCAGGCTACCATCGATAAAATTGCAGACTACATTGAGTTCGGACTGGATAAGGTGGGTGATGGCTTAATTTTTCCTATCAGGAAGATTGTCGATGTCTCGACCATTGTGTTCAAGACCAGGAAGAGGAGAGCGAAAAAGCAGCACTGGGCAGGATAGCTGTTTATTCTTTCACATATCCGTAAACTATCACGAGCAATGCTAGGTAATAGGTAACCATAATCAGATACCTGTCTGCAGGTACTGGCATCATGAATTTGTTCACTGCTAGAATTGAGTCGGAAACAATGAAAGAAACGGCACCGTAAAGAGGAAGCCTATTATTTGCCTTCCTCAGTGCTGCTAAAACCCCCATAGCTGTTATGGCTGCGATGTACAGATAGACGGGTATTGCCATTTCTTTGAGTGATGGTGTCAGGATGAAAGCCACAACCGCACTGTAGGTGACCAGAATGCCAACAACAGGGAGCATGGTCTTTTGAATCCTGAAGTCTCTGGAGAAGGTCACTGCAAGCAGGATGTGTGCAATCAAGAACAGCCCCAGTCCAATTATGAAGTATCTCTCTGGTCCGAGCTGGAGTGCTGCATCGGCGGTGCCACAAAAGAGGAGTGCTGCGAACAGCAGCTTGCCTCTTGACCCATGGATTGCCAGCAATGCCAGTATAGAGAGGCTTATCGCCGGTATTGCCTTGACGATGAAGTCCCCGAGATACCGTTCGAAAGGCAGGGTAGCAATAAAGGCAATAGCGAATACTGCAAAGATACCCAGAAGAACCTTCTGTAACGTGCTCATCCTACCTATTGAAATCAGTAGGCGGCTGTTACGCCTGCCCGCCTATATTATAGGCTATTTGAAGTGATATTTTTTATTGATCGTTTTTATTTTATAATGCTTGCCAGCAGGTTTGTTGCCCGGTACACATATTGAAAATTGGGAAAAGCAATGGATATCAGGCTGCTGGCAGTGTATTTCATACTCGGGGGAACGATTGTGGCTCTGGTAACGTATTTTGGCAGCCAGGGCAAAGGACTGCTGGCTGCCTTTGTTGCTTTCTTTCCCAGTATTACCATCGTTACCCTGTTGAGTGTGTATCTATCCAGCGGTGTCAATGCCACTGTTTCTTATTTCAAAGGCATGCTGCTGTTGATACCTGCTTGGTTGCTGTATGCTGTAGCTATTGTGCTTTTTCTGCCTCGATGGGGGCTGGTGCCATCTCTGCTGGTCGGGATTGGTATCTATGTGGCTGCTGCGTTGATAACCATGCGGTTGGTTCACTGAAGAGCGGCATCAACGAAAGTCCAAAGGAGGGGCCGGTCTATGAACATGCAATTCAAAGAAGAGTTCACTATGCTGTGGCGGAGTTATTTCAAGGATGCCGAGCTTCCAATCACCTTCTATTATACCGATAACGAAAGTCACACCGAGCTGATTAAGTCCAGCACAGCACACAGGTGCGTGGTGAAGGACTTGTCTAGAGTAAGGAAGGGGTATTCTTTGTGTTACGACGTTGATTCCATTGGCTGCTTTGGTGGGAGGAGATATCTTGGCTTTGCTGGTAAGGTTACCTCCCAGTTTGAAGAATTATTCTCCTCGTTTCTCTCCTGTGGCATACCAGGTCAGATTCACGGTGAGCGCTACAAGAAATCCCCAGAGATAGTCAAACAGTGGCTGGGCTATTCCCCCCAGTTCGAAGCCCCGGCTCGTTTCATCGTGTTCAAAAGGTGGGACAGGCTGCAGGAATCGGACGGACCTGAAGTAGTCATCTTCTTCGCTCAGCCTGATGTGCTGGCTGGTCTTTTCACTCTGGCAAATTTTGACGAAGCCGAGCCCAATGGGGTGTTTGCCCCGTTCTGTGCCGGCTGTGCCTCGGTTGTTCAATATCCTTATCTTGAGGGGAGGTCACAGCACCCCCGGGGGGTTATCGGTATGTTCGATATCTCGGCGCGCCCGTTCCTCCCCAAAGACGTGCTTACCTTCTCAGTGCCTGTGAACAAGTTCTCTAGGATGGTCGCTGACATGGAGGAGAGTTTCCTCATCACGGATTCCTGGAAGAGGGTGCAGAAAAAGATAAGCTCGGCTCGATAGCCAGCGGACAACAGACGTGAAGTGGAAGAAAAGCAGGGACTGGCTCACATACCGGCTGGTGCAGAGCAAATGTCCGCTGTGTCACATCGACTAAGAAAGAGCAGGTCCAAATCACGGGTGCCGCAAGCCGGGTACAAGGATGCCGCGTTAAGGTCTAGGAGTCTATCTCGTCCGGCTTCAGGCAAGCCAAGACTATCCAGCTCTTTTTCAAGACTCTCTGGTGTGTCGTAGCCGCCAACATAGCCATTTACTTTTGCTGTAGCCGTCGAGGATATGAAGTCTTCACTCCTTGGATATATGGCGTGGAATTCTTTCAGCAGCTCTGATTCCTGCCTTAGATAATATTTCTGGTGATAGTCTTCAGCCAGGTAAAACTCGGTAAAAGGAATAATCTCTGTGACAATACTCCGTTGCAGTCGAGCTTCCTCACGCTCTTTTGACTCTAGAGCCTGCCTTCTCTGCTCGTTAGTGTGGTAGAATATGATAGACATGTATTGACGTGACCTTACATGTACTGTGGGATCATGGCTGTCCCAAAAGACTTGTAACAACTCCTCGTATGTAACCTTAGTCGGATCGCAATCAATTTGAATTGTTTCAGAATGGCCGTCCAAATTGAGATATGTGGGATTGTTGAAATTTCCTCCAGCAT
>DTZC01000112.1 GCA_012961565.1 Dehalococcoidia bacterium | reverse complement strand
TGCATGACTTCCTTTCTGCCCAGCTCTCTAAGGAACTCTTCATCACCTTCAACTATGCATAGAAAATCGCCCTCCCATTCTTTGGCTGCCTCTTTGTAGGCTTCACTCTTTCTGGCTGCTTCCATAACCGCCTCGACCCACTGTTTGGATGGGAATATTGCCATTTTTACCACCTCCTTTGTTTTCAGTATCGCTGGGTGCCACCGAGGTACTCCGCCAGGCCAGGAGAGGAGTGTATCGGGAATATTTGGCATGCCCCCAACCACGCAGTTCCACAGTATACACACCTTTGAAAGCTTGTCAACAGGTCTGTGCTGCATTCCAGGTAGCCTGTCCTTTCCACCTGTCGTCCCGCCATCCGTCCATACAGGTGTCTACCTTCATGAACCGGATTAACTGCATCGCCAGGCCCGGGGGTAGCACCTTGCTCAGGAGTTCCAGCCACACCGTGGCTGGCGTAACCAGCATCCCCTTGTCCCTCTTCATCGCCCGGTAGATTTTCTCTGCCGCCTCGTCGGGTGTGAGCAGCCGTGTACCCCGCGGTGCCCTGACGCCTTCCACCATTTTGGTTGCCACGAAGGCAGGACAGGCTATGGTTACATGAATCTGGCTCAGGCTCTTATCCATCATCAGTTCCCAGCGCAGGGTCTCAGCGAAGCCCACCACGGCATGTTTACTGGCGCTGTATGAGCTGAGCTTGGGTGTGCCGCCCAGTCCTGTAGCTGAGGCAAGGTAAACAAGGTGTCCTTTCTTCTTCGCCAGTATATCGGGTAAGAACGCCTTGGTCGCCCAGATGTAACCCATGATATTGACCTCGATGATTTTCTGGTGGACCGAATCGGGGATATCCATGAAGCAAGCGGCGTAAGCCACACCGGCGTTGTTGACCAGGATGTCCGCAGTTCCTGCTGTCTGGTGGACCTGCCGGGCTAGCTCGTACACCTGGCTGCGGTCGGTGACATCGCAGACAAAGGAATACACCTCGGCACCCTGGTATTGTAGCCGGGCGGCTGCTTTTTGCAGGCTTTCCCTGTCGATATCCACCAGCGCCAGCCTGGCTTTGTCCCTGGCGAACTTGCCGGCTAGGGCATAGCCGATTCCTGCAGCGCCGCCGGTAATCAGAGCCAGCTTACCTTCCACATTTTTCATGACCGCACCTCCTTCGGGGATATTCCAGCAGGTGTGTCGATGGCTGCGGGTGTGAATTGAAAATGTAGCGGCGAGCCTGGATCCGGCGCAGCTAATGGGCTTGACCCGAAGCTTGCCCACTGCTTATGAACAGGTCTAACAGCCGGAGCTTTTCAGGTACTGGGCACGCTGCATCAGTGCTGCCAGGCCTCGCACCGCGTTATCCGGCATAGCGAAGGCGGGTATGCCCCGTTTAGTTGCTAGCTGCATGCCCTGCCGCTGGTCGATGGAGTTGCCCGGAACCACAATTATCGGCTTCTTCACCTGGTCACGAATGCTCTCCAGCCGGGAGAGGAACCATTCATCGTGGATGAAGGCGTAGCAGATTGTAAGGCAGCAGTCGACAGCCGGTGCCATCATCTCCAGGCAGGTGGTGTAAATCAGTGGCGCCTGGTCAAACGGAGCCCAGACCAGGTCCACCGGGTTGTTAAGGCTGGGGGATGGTGGTATCCTGTCCTTAAGGAAGTGGCGTAGCCTCTGCTGGACATCTTCAGGGAGCGGTGATACCCGGAGTCCAGCATGGGCGCAGGCATCGGCACTGGCGACAGCGCCGCCGCCTGCTTCTATCAGTAAGCCCACTTCCCTGCCCGGTGGCAGGTAGGGGCTGCAGAAGGCTGCAGCCAGGTCTATGAGTTCCTCCAGGCTGTGGGCGGGGATGATGCCCTTCTGCCGGCTGGCGGTCTGGAACAGTGTATAGTTGCCGGCCAGTGAGGCGGTGTGGGAGGCGGCGGCTCTGGCGCCCAGCTCGGAGCTGCCCCCTTTCCACACGATAATCGGTTTTTTCTTTGACACCTCGGCGGCAAGCCTGAGGAAACGTGCTGGCTGCTTTATGCCCTCAATGTAAGCGGCGAAGACTGCGGTCTGGGGGTCATTGCCGAAGAACTCGAGGAAGTCCTCGATGGTGAGGTCGCTCTGGTTGCCGATGCTGATAATGCCGCTGAAGCGGAGCCCACGCTCGCTGCCGAGGCGGGTCATGTTCTCACATGCCCAGCCGCTCTGCCCCACGAAAGCAATACCACCCGGCTCCATAGGCACCCTGGCATAGGGCACGATGGTGTTGACGCAGCCCCGGGGGGAGAATATCCCCATGCAGTTTGGTCCCACCACCCTGACACCGCCGTGCCACGCAGCCTGCAGCACCTCGGTCTCCAGTTCCCTGCCCCCGTTTCCCAGCTCGCTGAAGCCGACGCTGTGCACCACGGCAAACTTGACCTTCTTCCGGGCACATTCAGCCATGACCTGTGGGACGCCGGGTGCTGGTATCGCCATGACTGCCATGTCTATTTCGCCGGGGACGTCCAGGATGCTGGGGTAGCTCTTGAGGGACATTATCTGGGGTTCCTTGCGGTTTATGGGGTAGATGGCGCCCTTGTAGCCGTCCTTGAGCAGGCTGGAGACGAACATCCCTCCTGACTTGGTCTCGTCCTGCGAGGCGCCGATGATAGCTATGGAGCGGGGTTGAAACAGGTGGTTCAAATCCGGGGCAGCGGTCTGCGGCATCTTTTCTCTCCTATACGTGCTTTCCGGATGGTGGCTGGAATTATACAATACCAGCCGGGCAAAGGAAAAACAGTGGAGTTGCAGCTTTATTACTCCTGGCTTTGATTGTCCGGCAAAGGGCTGGACTATCGGACATCACTGCCTGGCAACCCGTGCTTCTCGGCTGCGGGAGTGGACACCGGGCTGTTGTAAGCGCCAGCACCGGTCGCAGTTAAGTCACTACCGTGTAATCATAACCAGCCGCAAATAGCATACCGTTACCCTCATAAATATAACCAGAGCATAAGACGCCAGCATTCCCAAAACTACGCCTTATTAGTTCTTACCTTCGTCAACGTA